>NZ_JBHVYI010000031.1:0-83242 GCF_042880975.1 Streptomyces sp. NPDC058289 | reverse complement strand
CCCCGGGCCCCTTCGCCGTCCGAGCCGCGCGCTAGCGGATCGGCATGCCCGAGAGCGTGCGGGCGATCACCAGCCGCTGGATCTCGCTCGTTCCCTCGAAGATCGTGTAGATCGCGCTGTCGCGGTGCATGCGCTCCACCGGGTACTCGCGGGTGAAGCCGTTGCCGCCGAGGATCTGGACCGCCTGGGCGGTGACCTTCTTGGCCGTCTCGCTCGCGAACAGCTTGGACATCGAACCCTCGGCCGAGGTGAAGGGCTTGCCCGCGACCGCCATCCAGGAGGCCCGCCACACCAGCAGCCGGGCCGCGTCGATGGAGGTCCGCATGTCCGCGAGCTGGAAGGCGACGCCCTGGTTGTCGATGATGGGCCGGCCGAACTGCGTACGGGTCTTCGCGTAGTCCAGCGCCACCTCGTACGCGGCGCGCGCCGTCCCGACCGCCATGGCGCCGACGGCGGGGCGGGAGGCCTCGAAGGTGGCCATGGCCGCGTTCTTCACGCGCTCCCCGCCACCCGCCTTGGCCCGCTCGTGCGCCCGCGCGAGCCGCTCGTCCAGCTTCTCCTTGCCGCCGAGCAGGCAGGAACCGGGGATCCGTACGTCCTCCAGCACCACCTCGGCGGTGTGCGAGGCGCGGATGCCGTGCTTCTTGAACTTCTGCCCCTGAGAGAGGCCCGGGGTGTTCGGCGGCACGATGAAGGAGGCGTGCCCCTTGGTCCCCAGCTCCGGGTCGACGACCGCCACCACGATGTGGACGTTGGCGATGCCGCCGTTGGTCGCCCAGGTCTTGGTGCCGTTGAGCACCCACTCGTCGGCGGCCTGGTCGTATACGGCGCGGGTGCGCATCGCGCCCACGTCGGAGCCGGCGTCGGGCTCGGAGGAGCAGAAGGCGGCGACCTTCACGTCGTCGGGGGTGCCGTACATCTGCGGGATCCAGGTGCCGATCTGCTCCTCGGTGCCGTTGGCGACGACGCCGATGGCGGCGAGTCCGGTGCCGACGATCGACAGCGCGATGCCCGCGTCGCCCCAGAAGAGCTCCTCCATCGCCATCGGGATGCCGAGGCCCGTGGGGTCGAAGAACTGCTGGGCGTAGAAGTCGAGGGAGTAGATGCCGACCTTGGCGGCCTCCTGGATGACGGGCCACGGAGTCTCTTCGCGCTCGTCCCATTCCGCGGCCGCGGGGCGGATCACGTCGGCGGCGAAGCCGTGGATCCAGTCCCGCACCTGCTTCTGGTCGTCGTTCAGCTCCATGGTGAACTCCGCCATGTCCCCTCCAGCTTTCGTCTCGCCCTGCCCCACAAGTGGTTACCAACGGTAACCCCTACGTCGACTCCAGTCTGTTACCGGCCGGTAAGCACTGTCAAGCAGCAGCGATGACGGACCGCCGATGAGATCACCAGGGTGTGCGGGGTGTTACGTTGCGTGGGCCTCAGGACATCGCAAGGGCGGGGAGTGACACGGCATGGAGACCACACGGCAGTCCGGCGAGCCGGGAGCGGGCGAGCGCCGGCGGCGGGAGCTGCTGGAGGCCGCCGACCGGGTCGTCCTCAGGGACGGCCCCAAGGCGTCCATGAACGCCATCGCGGCGGAGGCGGGGATCACCAAGCCCATCCTCTACCGCCACTTCGGCGACAAGGCCGGCCTCTACCAGGCCCTGGCCGTCCGGCACACGGACGCCCTGCTCGACTCGCTGCGCGCGGCCCTCGACGCCCCCGCCGAACGGCGCAGCCGGGTGGAGGCCACCCTCGACACCTATCTCGCCGCGATCGAGGCACGCCCCCAGGTCTACCGCTTCCTCATGCACCCGGCCGAGGATTCCCAGACCCCGGAGCGCGGCTTCGACGTCGGCCTGCACTCGGCCCCGCTGCTGCGCCGCCTCGGGGAGGAACTGGCCCAGGTGATCGGCGAACGCGTGGACCTCGGCCCCGGCGGCGAACGCCTGGCCCGGGTCTGGGGCCACGGCATCGTCGGCATGATGCACGCGGCGGGCGACTGGTGGCTCGGCGAACGCCCCTGCGCACGCACGGAACTCGTCAGCGCCCTCACCGACCTCCTCTGGGGCCGCCTGGCCACAGCCGGCAACCGAGCGGACGGCCCGGGGTTCTAAACCCCGCTGCACCCATGCGGATCCGCCGGGCCACATCGGCCTCGGCTGCATTTGAGGCGCGGGTCCGGGCAGAGCCCGGCACTCGGCGGAGCCGGGGCCAATCCAGCCCCCCGGCGTTTGAGGCGCGGGGGTCCGGGGCGGAGCCCCGGGGGCCCCGCCCCGCCGGGCTCACTCCCCCAGCGCCCGGAGCCCCGCGAGACCCCAGTCCGTCTTCCGGATGGCCCGCCGCAGGCGCCGCGCCCGCAGCCCCGTCACGCGGTCCGCGTACACCGCCCCCGCAAGGTGATCGCACTCGTGCTGCAGGCACCGCGCAAAGAACCCGGTCCCGGAGATCCGCACGGCCGCGCCGTCCGACGTGACGCCCTCCACCACCGCGCTGTCGTAGCGGAGCGTCCCCGCCTCCAGCCCCGGCAGGGACAGACACCCCTCGGGTCCCAGGAACTCGTCCCCGTCGGCGGACACCAGGCGCGGGTTGACGATGTGCCCGACGTGGCGGACGTCCTCGTCGTCGGGGCAGTCGTACACGAACACCCGCTGCCCGACGCCGATCTGGTTCGCGGCGAGGCCGACGCCCTGGGCGGCGTACATCGTGGCGAACATGTCCTCGATGAGCCGGTCGAGGGTCGGGCCGAACTCGGCGACCTCCGCGCAAGCGGAATGAAGCACCGGGTCGCCCAGGAGGCTCATGGTGCGGACGATGCCGGAGGTACCGGGGAGGGGGCGCTGTCGCATGGCCGTAAGGGTACGACGGGCGACTATATGAGGAGATCTTCCGCAGACCGGGGGCGCCGCGGTCGGGGCGCGGGCAGGTCATGGATAGGCTGGGGGCGACCGACGCAAGGAGGACAAGGGACGATGGCAGGCAACACAGAGCCGCTTTCGCCGCGGGCCAAGCTGGCCGTGACGGCGGGCAAGGCCGCGGCGGCGGTGTCGCGGGCCGCGGGACGCGGAAGCGGATCGGTGATCGGAGGCAAGGTCGCGCTCAAGCTCGACCCCGATCTCCTCGGCGCGCTGGCGCAGCATCTCGACGTCGTCCTCGTCTCGGCGACGAACGGCAAGACCACGACGACCCGGCTCATCGCGGAGGCCCTGCGGGCCAGCGGTCCGGTCGTCTCCAATGCGCTGGGCGCGAACATGCCCGCGGGCATCACCTCCGCCCTGGCGGGCGGCTCGGACGCCCGTTACGGCGTCATCGAGGTGGACGAGAAGTACCTGGCCGGAGTGGCCCGGGACGTCACCCCCAAGGTGATCGCCCTGCTGAACCTCTCCCGCGACCAGCTGGACCGCGCCGCCGAGACCCGCATGCTCGCGGAGAAGTGGCGCGAGGGCCTCTCGGGTTCCAAGGCGGTCGTCGTCGCGAACGCGGACGACCCGCTCATCGTGTGGGCGGCCTCCTCCTCGCAGAACGTGGTGTGGGTCGCGGCCGGCCAGGAGTGGAAGGACGACGCCTGGTCGTGCCCCTCCTGCGGTGGCGTCATGCAACGTCCGGGCGACGACTGGTTCTGCGGCGAGTGCGGTTTTCGGCGTCCCACCCCGAGCTGGGTGCTCTCCGGTGACCACGTGCTCGACCCGCACGGCAGCGCCTGGCCGATCAGCCTCCAGCTCCCGGGCCGCGCCAACAAGGCCAACGCGGCCACCTCGGCCGCCGTGGCAGCCGTCTTCGGCGTTCCGCCGCAGGTGGCGCTGGAGCGGATGTACCAGGTGCAGGCCGTCGCCGGACGCTACGACGTGGTGAGCTTCCAGGGGCGCGAACTGCGGCTGCTGCTCGCGAAGAACCCGGCCGGCTGGCTGGAGACCTTCTCCCTCATCGACCCGCCGCCGACCCCGGTGATCCTGTCGGTCAACGCGCGCGGCGCGGACGGTACCGACACCTCGTGGCTGTGGGACGTGGACTACCCGCGCCTGGCCGGCCACCCCATCTTCGTGATCGGCGACCGCAAGCTGGACCTCGCGGTCCGCCTCGAAGTCGCCGGCCTGGACTTCCGGGTGTGCGAGACCCTCGACGAGGCCGTGCAGCTGGCGCCGCCCGGACAGATCGAGCTGATCGCCAACTACACCGCCTTCCAGGACGTGCGCCGCCGCGTCGGCAACTAGTACCCATAAGGACAAGAGCATGAGCGACAACAGCCTGCGTCTGGTGTGGGTCTACCCCGACCTGCTCAGCACGTACGGAGACCAGGGCAACGCCCTGGTCGTCGAGCGCCGGGCCCGCCGGCGCGGCCTGGACGTGCAGCGCGTGGACGTGCGCAGCGACCAGCCGATCCCGACCTCGGGCGACATCTACCTGATCGGCGGCGGTGAGGACCGCCCGCAGCGGCTGGCCGCCGAGCGGCTGCTGCGCGACGGCGGTCTGGAGCGCGCCGTCTCGAACGGGGCGATCGTCTTCTCCGTCTGCGCCGGTTACCAGATCCTGGGGCAGGAGTTCGTCAACGACGTCGGCCAGCGCCAGGAGGGCCTCGGCCTGCTGGACGTGGTGACCGTGCGCGGCGAGGGCGAGCGGTGCGTCGGCGACGTGCTGGGCGACATCGACCCCCGGCTCGGGTTGCCGCAGCTGACCGGCTTCGAGAACCACCAGGGCGTCACGCACCTCGGCCCGACGGCCAAGCCCTTCGCGCGGGTCACGATGGGCCGCGGCAACGGCACCGGAGACGGCACCGAAGGCGCGTACAACGACACGGTGTTCGGCACCTATATGCACGGTCCCGTGCTGGCGCGCAACCCGCAGATCGCGGACCTGCTGCTGAAGCTGGCCCTCGACGTGAACGCGCTGCCGCCCATCGACGACCGTTGGTACGAGGCGCTGCGCGCCGAGCGGATCGCGGCTGCCACGCAGCCCGCGTAGCCGCAGCGGCACCACCGGCAACCGGCGTTCGGCCCGGATTCCCCTCGGGGTGTCCGGGCCGACGTGTTTTCGTACGACTGATCTGACCAGCATGTGGAGGATGGTTCAGTCCACCCTCGATCCGCTTGTAGGGTGCTGGGTAGTTCCAACCGGACGACGTGGTCCGGTCGTCGGCCCACGTTGCAAAGGTCCTCCCTGCCATGCGCATTGGTGTGCTCACTTCCGGAGGCGACTGCCCCGGGCTCAATGCCGTCATCCGCTCCGTCGTGCACCGCGCCGTCGTCGACCACGGGGACGAGGTCATCGGTTTCCACGACGGCTGGCGCGGCCTGCTGGAGTGCGACTACCGCAAGCTCGACCTGGACGCCGTGAGCGGCATCCTGGCCCGTGGCGGAACGATTCTGGGCTCCTCCCGGGTCCAGCCCGCCCATCTGCGCGACGGCGTGGAGCGGGCCCGCGGCCACGTCGCCGATCTCGGCCTGGACGCCATCATCCCGATCGGCGGCGAGGGCACCCTGAAGGCCGCGAACCTGCTCTCGCAGGGCGGTCTGCCCATCGTCGGCGTCCCGAAGACGATCGACAACGACATCGCCTCCACCGACGTGACCTTCGGCTTCGACACCGCCGTCGGCGTCGCCACCGAGGCGCTGGACCGCCTGAAGACCACCGCCGAGTCCCACCAGCGCGTGATGGTCGTGGAGGTCATGGGCCGCCACACCGGCTGGATCGCCCTGCACTCGGGCATGGCGGCCGGCGCGCACGCCATCGTCGTACCGGAGCGCCCCTTCGACATCGAGGAGCTGACGACGATCGTCGGCGAACGCTTCGAGCAGGGCAAGCGCTTCGCGATCGTCGTGGTGGCCGAGGGCGCCAAGCCCGCCGAAGGCAGCTCGATGGCCCTGGAGAGCGGCGGCACCGACATGTACGGGCACGAGCGGTTCGCCGGCATCGGCAACCGCCTCGCCGTCGAGCTGGAGGACCGTCTCGGCAAGGAGGCCCGGCCGGTCATCCTGGGCCACGTCCAGCGCGGCGGCACGCCCACGGCGTACGACCGCGTCCTGGCGACCCGCTTCGGCTGGCACGCGGTGGAGGCGGCCCACCGGGGCGAGTTCGGGATGCTCACGGCGCTGCGCGGCACGGACATCGTCATGGTCCCCCTCGACGAGGCCGTGCAGACGCTGAAGACGGTCCCCTCCGAGCGGTACGCCGAGGCGCAGAACGTTCTGTGATCTTTCCCCCTTTCCGCGCGTCACTCCCGTAATGGCCGCCCCCGGACGATTCCCGTCCGGGGGCGGCATTACTGTGGTGGGGCACCACGGGTCAAGGGAGTGAAGAGATTGAGTTACCTCGCGCACGGCACCATGGACATGCACGACATGCACATGGACCTGCCGCCCTTCACCCTCGGGCGCGGGCTGGAGTTCTCCTTCGACGCCTTCTTCCTGATCGGCTCGCTCCTCGGCCTCGCGCTGTACGGGTGGGGCGTGGTGCGGCTGCGCCGACGCGGGGACGCCTGGCCGGTCGGCCGGACGGTCGCCTTCGTCATCGGCGTGCTGAGCGTGGCCCTGGTGATGTGCACCAAGCTGAACGACTACGGCATGGTCATGTTCAGCGTGCACATGGTCCAGCACATGGTGATCAGCATGCTCAGCCCGATCCTGCTGCTGCTGGGCGCGCCCGTGACGCTGGCGCTGCGCGCGCTGGCGCCGGCGGCCCGCGGCCGCAAGGGGCCGCGCGAGCTGCTGCTGATGCTCCTGCACAGCCGGTACATGAAGGTGATCACCCACCCGGTGTTCACCATCCCGATGTTCATCGCCAGCCTCTACGGCCTGTACTTCACCCCGCTCTTCGACTTCCTGATGGGGTCGAAGACCGGTCACATCGCGATGATGGTGCACTTCCTCGCCGTCGGCCTCGTCTTCTTCTGGCCGATCATGGGCGTGGACCCGGGCCCGCACCGCCCCGGCTACGTGATGCGGATGCTGGAGCTGTTCGCCGGAATGCCCTTCCACGCCTTCTTCGGCATCGCGCTGATGATGGCCAGTGAGCCGATGATCAAGACCTACGCGAACCCGCCGGCCTCCCTGGGCATCGACCCCCTGCTCGACCAGCAGTGGGGCGGCGGCATCGCCTGGGCCTTCAGCGAGGTCCCCTCGGTGCTGGTGCTGATCGCGCTGGTCTACCAGTGGTACCACTCGGAACAGCGGGCGGCGAAGCGCTCCGACCGGTCCGAGGACCGCAACGGCGACCAGGAGCTGGCGGCCTACAACTCGTATCTCGCCTCGCTCCAAGCGCGTGGCCAGTAGCGCGGGACCACCTTCAGGCGCCACCATGGGGCATGACCGGATCCGTGAAGGCGATGGCAGTGATGACCTTCGCCTCTCTGGTGGCGATCGCCACGTATTCCGTGGCCCTCGGAAGCAACGGCTGGCTGTGGTTCGGCTGGGTCGTGCTGGGGCTGCTCACCGCGGGCATGGCTGCTTCGGGCGGTACCTGAGCCACGCCCCCTCCGTCCCCGCGCTGACCGTCCGTAGGATGTCCGTGACCACGGGACGTCGACGGGAGCCGCTTGGTGTTCTACCACTTGCTCAAGCACGTGATCCTGGGGCCGCTGCTGCGGCTCCTGTTCCGGCCCCGCATCGAAGGACTGGAGAACATTCCGGAGGACGGGGCCGCGATCATCGCGGGCAACCACCTCTCCTTCTCCGACCACTTCCTGATGCCCGCGATCCTCAAGCGGCGCATCACCTTCCTCGCGAAGGCCGAGTACTTCACCGGACCCGGAGTGAAGGGACGGCTCACGGCCGCCTTCTTCCGCAGCGCCGGCCAGATCCCGGTGGACCGCTCCGGCAAGGACGCCGGTCAGGCGGCGCTCCGCGAGGGGCTCGGGGTGCTGTCCAAGGGCGAGCTGCTCGGCATCTACCCGGAGGGGACCCGCTCGCACGACGGCCGGCTGTACAAGGGCAAGGTCGGTGTCGCAGCGATGGCGCTGGGCGCCGCGGTGCCCGTCGTCCCGTGCGCGATGGTCGGGACCTTCGAGATCCAGCCGCCCGGGCAGAAGATCCCCAAGATCCGCCGGGTCACGATCCGCTTCGGCCGGCCGCTGGACTTCTCCCGGTACGAGGGGATGGAGGGCGAGCGGGCCGTGCTGCGGGCCATCACCGACGAGATCATGTACGAGGTCCTCGCCCTGTCCGGCCAGGAGTACGTGGACCGGTACGCCGCCGAGGTCAAGGCGGAGGAGGAGGAAGCACGGAAGAAGGCCCGGCGCAGGACGCGCTGAGCCTTCTCCCGTGTGGTGCTGTGCCGTGCGGGGCCCTGCCCGCACGGTCCGACTAGCGGATGGCCGGGAGCTCCTCGATCGCCTGCTTGTCGGCGGCCGGGGCCGGGGCGACCAGCTTGGCGGAGACGGGGGCCGGGGCCACCGGAGTGGCGTGCGGACCGCACGTCACGTTCTGGGCATCGACCTTGCCGGTGAGCAGGTAGGTGTCGACCCGGGTGTTGATGCAGGGGTTCACCAGGTTGGTGACACCGTGCGAGCCGGCGTTCTGCTCGGTGATCAGACGCGAGCCGGCGAGCCGCTTGTGCAGGGAGACCCCGCCCTTGTACGGCGTGGCGGCGTCCCGCTCGGACTGGACGACCAGCACCGGCGGCAGGCCGCGGTGGGCGCCGACCCCGACCTCGATCGCGTTGTGCTGCTTGGACTTCCAGGTCGCGCAGGGCAGGTTCATCCACGCGTTGGCCCAGGTCATGAAGGGGTACTGGGCGTGCAGCTTGGTGTTGTCCCGGTCCCACTTGGACCAGCTGGTGGGCCACTTGGCGTCGGCGCACTCCACGGCGGTGTAGACCGCGTTGCCGTTCTCCGCCGAGGCGTTGCCCTGGATGTCGCTCATGTCGGGGGCGATGGCGTCGATCAGCGCCTGCTCGTCCCCGGCCTCGTACGCGGCCCAGGTCTGGGCGACGGGCACCCAGGAGGAGTCGTAGTACGGGGCGCTCTGGAAGAAGCCGATGAGCTCCGCCGGGCCGACGATCCCGCCGAGCGGGTTGGCCTTGGCCTTGGCGCGCAGCTTCAGCCACTTGGCCTCGACCTCGGCGCGGGTGGTGCCGAGGTGGAAGGAGGCGTCGTTCTTGGCGACCCAGTCCTCCCAGTCGTTCCAGCGCATCTGGAAGGCGACGTCCTGGCCGAGGTTGGCCTCGTACCAGATGTTGTCACGGGACGGGTCCACCACGCTGTCGACGATCATGCGGCGCACGTGCGTCGGGAACAGGGTGGCGTACACGCCGCCGATGTAGGTGCCGTAGGAGACGCCGAGGAAGTTCAGCTTCTTCTCGCCGAGGGCGGCTCGGATGACGTCCAGGTCACGCGCGACGTTCGGCGTGGTCATGAACGGCAGCATCTCGCCGCTGCGCTCCTTGCAGCCGTCCGCGTACTCTTCGGCGAGCTTGCGCTGGGCGTCCTTGTCGGCCTTGCTGTCCGGCACCGGGTCGGCCTTGGGGGCCTTGACGTACTCCTGCGGGTCGATGCAGGAGATCGGCGCGGAGTGGCCGACGCCGCGCGGGTCGAAGCCCACAAAGTCGTACGCCTTGGCGGTGTTCACCCACAGCGGGCTGTTGGTGGTGGTGCGGCGGGGGAAGCGCATGCCGGAGCCGCCGGGGCCGCCCGGGTTGTAGATGAGCGCGCCCTGGCGCTCTTCCTTGGTGCCGGTGCTGACGGCGCGGTCGACCGCGAGCTCGATCGTCTTGCCGAAGGGCTTGCTGTAGTCGAGCGGGACCTTCACATAGCCGCACTGGATGGGCGCCGCGAAGCCCCAGTCGGGCGGGCAGTCCTTCCAGTCGATCCCGGCGCGTGCCGCGCGGGCGGCGGCGATCTGGGTGCCGAAGGCCTCGGCGACCCCGTTGTCACGGCCCGACGGGCCGGACGGGAAGGCCTGGGTGGCCGACGCGGACGGGGCGAGCAGCAGGCTCGCCGCCAGCGTGCCGGTGATCAGAGTGGCGGCGCTCCCCAGCGCCGCGTTGCGTATCACGTGGTTGTTCCCCCTGCGTCATCTGCCGCCTTGGGCGGCGTGGTTCGTGCCGGTGTGGATGTGCGTCGGCATGTGCAGGGGATACTTCCGCCTGACCAGGAGCGGGCGACAGAGCGCGGGGCGGTTCTTTGCCAACCCGATATCCGGAAATGCGTGTACCGCTGAGCGGTGTCGGGTTCGTCCCGAGTTTGGAGGTCTTCGGCCGCCGGGGTTCACCAACCGTAGGCGGCGCAGGCGGAGTCGAGCAGTTCGCGGAGCCGCAGGGCGTCCGGGGCCAGGGCCGTGACCAGGACGGCGGGTCCCGCCAGCGGGGTGAGCGCCGCGAACTCCCCCAGCATCCCGGCCTGCGGCGGGGCCTTGGCGAACTCCGGATCCACCACCAGCAGCTGGCCCAGCGCCCGGTGGCCCGCGAGTCCCGCCGGACCGTCCCAGCCGCCGGGCGCGCCGGGCCCGCAGGCCAGCTCCTGGTCCAGCAGCGGCTTCCCGTCCCGGGTCACGGTGAGCCGGGCGCGCAGCAGGCCCGGAGCCTCCCCGGTGCGGCCGAGCACCTGCTCCTCGCGCAGCAGGAGCCGGGCGGTGGGGGCCAGTTCGGCGCGGGTGCGGACCCGCAGGTCGCTGCCGCGCACCGAGACGAGGGGCTCCGGGAGCCAGCGCACCGCCGCCCCGTCCTCGAGCCGGAGCCGTACGTCGTACCGCGCGGGTTCCCCGTGCCGGCCGGGCAGCGCCAGGGTGGCAGCCGCGGAGCGGAGCACCAGCCGGGCGCCCAGTCCGGCGGTGGCCTCGATCCTGAGGTGGTCGCCGCCCAGGGGGGCGCTCATGGCGCCGACCAGCATGACGCCCGCCTCGCCGGGCCCGCCCCGGGTGCGGCGCAGGGCGAGCGGCCCCTCCCCGGCCAGCAGCGGCAGGGCGGTGGAGCCCCGCCCGTCGGCGGCGGCGCCGATCCGGGCGGTGGCGCGCAGCCCGGCCGGAGCGGGGGCCGGGGGGCGGGCGGGGGCCGCGCCGGTCGGTACGGGGAGCGCCTCGGGGACAGCGGTGGGGCTCACCGGGCGGTCCAGGCGGCGATCCGCTCCCGCACCCAGGCGGCCACCGGCGCCACTCCTTCCTCGCCGCGCAAGGACTGGAAGGCGACGGGCAGTTCGCCGCGCTGCTCGGCGGCGTCGCGGGCCATCCGGCCGAGGTCCGAGCCCACGTGGGGGGCGAGGTCGGTCTTGTTGACGACGAGCAGGTCGGCGGTGGTGACGCCGGGGCCGCCCTTGCGCGGGATGTCGTCGCCGCCGGCCACGTCGATGACGAAGATCTGGGCGTCGACGAGGCCCCGGGAGAAGGTGGCGGTGAGGTTGTCCCCGCCGGACTCGACGAGGATCAGGTCGAGCCGTCCGAGCCCGTGGAAGGCCTCCTCCAGTTCCTCCACGGCCTCCAGGTTGGCGGAGATGTCGTCGCGGATGGCGGTGTGCGGGCACGCGCCGGTCTCCACGGCGCTGATCCGCTCGGGCGGCAGGACGGCTTCGCGGAGCAGGAACTCCGCGTCCTCGCGGGTGTAGATGTCGTTGGTGACCACGGCCATGGACAGTTCCGCGCGCAGGGCCCGGCAGAGGGCGGCGACGGTGGCGGTCTTGCCGGAGCCGACCGGCCCGCCGAGGCCGATGCGCAGGGCCCGGCGGGTCCCGTCGGCCCGCAGCGGCTCGGCGCTGTGGGTGTGGCGGTGCGGGAAGGACCCGCCGCCGAGGGAGGAGTCGAGGTGCATGGGGGGCTCCTTGAGCTGAAGCAGGGGGATGCGGGGTGGGGCGGCGCGGGGTGCTGAACGGATCAGGAGGCGAACAGCCGTACCGGCCAGTCGGCATGGGCCTGCGCCGCGATGTCCAGCAGCGGCGAGGAGGCCGCGGGCAGGGTGTGCGTACCGTCGGTGCGGGCCCGCAGCGCGGCCCGCTCCGCCTGCCGGGACACGGAGTCCAGTTCGGGGGCGAGCCCGGCCAGGACCCGGCTCGCCTCGAAGGGGTCCAGGCCGAGCAGCCGTACGGTGGCGGTGGCCGGCCCGCTCACGCTCTCGTACGCCGCCACGTGCGCGGCGTCGAGCGGCCCGAGCCCCGCCGACCGGGCCGTGACGCCGAGCACCACGGGCTGGTGCGCCCCGCGCGGGAATGCGGCGGCCAGCGCGACCAGTTCCGGGCCGGGCCAGGTAGCGCGGGCGGCCCGCATCAGCTGGCGTCCGAGCCGCCGCCCGGCAGCGCGCAGGGCGGGCGAGGGCGTCCGTGCGTCGGCGGCTTCGTCGAGGGCGGCCGGGTCGATCCCGAGGGCGGCCGCCGCGGCGAGGCCGGCCGCGACGAGCCCGGCGGTGTGCAGCCGGCCCCGGCAGAACTCCGCCAGGGTGTCGGCGTCGTGGATCCGGCCCGCCTTGCAGGCGGCCTCGGCCCCGCCGGAGTGGGCGTGCCCTCCGGCGGGGAAGCGGCCGTCCGCGAGGACGAGCAGAGTGGCGAGGCTCATCGGAAGGCCCCGCTCTCAGAAGAGGAAATAGCGTTGGGCCATGGGGAGTTCCGCCGCCGGAGCCGGTTCCACCACCTCGCCGTCGATGGTGACGGTGAAGGTGTCGGCGTCGACTTCCACCCTCGGCATGGCGTCGTTGTTGCGCATGTCCGCCTTGGTCACCTTGCGGGTGCTTTCGATGGCGACGAACTCCTTGCCGAGCCCGAGCCGTTCGGGCAGTCCGTCGTCGAGGGCCGCCTGGGCGGTGAAGTTCACCGAGTTGAGCCCGGGGGCCCGCCCGTACGCGCCGAACATCGGGCGCGGCAGGACCGGCTGCGGGGTCGGGATGGAGGCGTTGGCATCGCCCATCTGCGCGTAGGCGATCTGGCCCCCCTTGATGACCAGTTCGGGCTTGACCCCGAAGAAGGCGGGCTTCCACAGCACCAGGTCGGCGAGTTTGCCGGTCTCGACGGAGCCGATCTCGCGGGCCAGGCCCTGGGCGACGGCAGGGTTGATCGTGTACTTGGCGACGTAGCGCCGGGCCCGGTGGTTGTCGGCGGGGCCGTCGCCGGGAAGGGAGCCGCGCCGCTTCTTCATCACGTGGGCGGTCTGCCAGGTGCGCAGGATCACCTCGCCGACGCGGCCCATGGCCTGGGAGTCGGAGGAGATGATCGAGATGGCTCCGAGGTCGTGCAGGACGTCCTCGGCGGCGATGGTGGAGGGCCGGATCCGGGACTCGGCGAAGGCCAGGTCCTCGGGGACGGCGGGGTTGAGGTGGTGGCAGACCATCAGCATGTCGAGGTGTTCCTCGACGGTGTTGACGGTGTGCGGCCGGGTCGGATTCGTGGAACTGGGCAGGATGTTCGGCTCGGAGACCACGGTGATGATGTCGGGGGCGTGCCCGCCGCCGGCGCCTTCGGTGTGGTACGAGTGGATGGTCCGTCCGCCGATGGCGGCGAGGGTGTCGGCGACGAACCCGGCCTCGTTGAGGGTGTCGGTGTGGATGGCGGCCTGGGCGCCGGTCTCCTCGCAGACGGTGAGGCAGGCGTCGATGACGGCGGGGGTGGATCCCCAGTCCTCGTGGAGCTTGAAGCCGAGGGCTCCGCCGCGCAGCTGGGAGTACATGCCCTCGCGGGACATGGTGTTGCCCTTGCCGAGCAGGCCGATGTTGACGGGGTGGGCCTCGAGCGCGGCGAACATCCGGGCCAGGTGCCAGGGTCCGGGGGTGACGGTGGTGGCCTTGGTGCCCTCCGCCGGGCCGGTGCCGCCGCCGACGAGGGTGGTGATGCCGGAGGCGAGGGCCTCTTCGATCACGGTCGGCGAGATGAAGTGCACGTGGGCGTCGACGGCGCCGGCGGTGAGGATCTTCCCGTTGCCGGCGATGATCTCGGTCTCGGGGCCGATCACCAGCGCGCGGTCGACGCCGTCCATGGTGTCGGGGTTGCCCGCCTTGCCGATGCCGCAGATCCGGCCGTCGCGGATGCCCACGTCGGCCTTGACGATGCCCCAGTGGTCGAGGATCACCACTCCGGTGATGACGGTGTCGGCGGCCCCTTCGGCGCGGGTGGTGCGAGCCTGGCCCATGGATTCGCGGATGACCTTGCCGCCGCCGAAGACGGCCTCGTCGCCGGCCCGGCCGGGGCCGCCGCCGAGGTCCTGCTCGATCTCGACGAAGAGGTCGGTGTCGGCGAGGCGGATGCGGTCGCCCGTGGTGGGCCCGAAGAGGTCGGCGTAGACCTGGCGCGATATCTCAGCCATCGAGCGGCCCTCCGGTCTCCCCGCGCAGCCCGGGCACGGTGCGCAGCCCGGCCAGCGGCACGAGGGCCACGGCGACCGGGATGCCCGGCTCGAAGCGGACCGCGGTGCCGGCGGCGATGTCGAGGCGCAGTCCACGGGCAGCCGTGCGGTCGAACTCGAGGCCGGGGTTGGCCTCGGCGAAGTGGTAGTGCGAGCCGACCTGGACGGGCCGGTCGGCGGCGTTGAGCACGGTGAGTCGGGTGACGGGCCGGCCTTCGTTGAGGCGCACCGGGCCGTCCCCGTAGGCGATTTCGCCGGGGATCATGCGGGTACTCGCTCTCAGACGATGGGGTCGTGGACGGTGACGAGCTTGGTGCCGTCCGGGAAGGTCGCCTCGACCTGGACGTCGTGGATCATCTCGGGTATCCCCTCCATGACCTCCTCCCGGGAGAGCACGGTCCGCCCGGAGGCCATCAGCTCGGCCACCGTCCGCCCGTCGCGGGCCCCTTCGAGAATGTGTGCGGTGATCAGGGCTATCACCTCGGGATGGTTGAGGAGCACGCCCCGCGCCTTGCGTTTCTCGGCCACGTCGGCGGCCACGTGGATGAGCAGTCTCTCCTGCTCGTGGGGGGTCAGCTGCACAGCAATCACCAAGCTTCCGGGACATGATCAACATCGCGCCGAGCCGACCCTATGGGCCGTCAACACTTTGTTGACCTGCGCATATCCGAGCCAAGCGTGTCTTGCCCAACACAGGGAAAGGCTTTCCGTCCCGCCCACCACCGCTTTGCCGGCGCATGGGTGACCATTGACGGAAGGAACGTGGCCGCCACGCTAGGGGCCGCGTTTTTCCGCTGAGTTAATCCACGTTTCGAGCAGGTACCCGGTTCAACTCCGGGCATCGCACAGCCCGGTTCCGTATACGGAGCCGCCCACGAGGAGCAGCATGTTCGTCAACCCCGTCCGCCACATCACCTTCGACGCGCAGGAGCCGTACAAGCTCGCACAGTTCTGGTCCGCCGTGACCGGTTTCCCCATCCACCCCGACGACCAGCCGGATGACGACGAGATCCTGCTGGATCCGGGTCAGCCGGGCGTGCCCGGGGTCCTCTTCGTCCGGGTGCCCGAGGGGAAGTCCGCCAAGAACCGGGTCCACTTGGACATCCAGCCCGTGACCGGGACCCGCGACGAGAACGTCGAGCGGCTCATAGGCCTCGGCGCGAAGCTGCAGGCCGACCACCGCCGGGAGGGCGGCATGGGCTGGGTCACGCTGACCGACCCCGAGGGCAACGAACTGTGCATCGAGCGCAGCGTGTCGGAGCGCGCCGAGGCCTGAGAGCGCCGGAGCCCGAGGGCACCGGAGCCTGAGGGCACCGGAGCCCGACCGGCCTCAACAGCCGGTGCGCGTCCTCGCCGGAGCGCCGGCAGCCGTCCAGGGCAGGGCGATCCACACGGTCTTGCCGCCGTCCTCGGTCGGGTTGACCGAGAGCCGGCCGCCCGCCTCCGCGGCGAGCCAGCGGATGATGACCATCCCCCGGCCGTTGTCCTGTTGGACGGCGGCCGGGAGCCGCTTGGGCCAGCGCGGGTGGCTGTCGGTGACCCCGATGCGGAGCCACTCCTCGCGCTCCAGGCGGATGTCCACGGTGAAGGTCGGCGACTGGCCGAAGGTGTGCTGCACGGAGTTGGTGGCCAGTTCCGAGACGATGAGCCGGATGCTGTCGGCGACTTCGGTCCCCTCGGACAGTCCCCACTCGCTCAGTACCTCCGCGACGTAGCGGCGGGCGGCCGCGACCGAGGCGGGATCGCTCGGCAGAGTGACGGATGCTTCCTGGTGATCTGCCATGGCGACGGTCCCTTTCCCACCGGGGCGAAGCCGTCCCGGATCTGTGCTGGACGCCAGAGTGCCACCCATCGTCCCGTCGCTTCCGCCGATTCCTCAAGATATGCATATATCTGTCGCTCAATGCGGTGAACCCTGCTACGGAAGAGCGTATTCGGAGGGCAGACTGGTGCGAACTGTGCCGGTGGAAGGAGGCGGATGTGCAGCACGGTCCCGCAGTACGCCGGCGCAAGCTCGGCGAGGAACTCCGTGCCCTTCGCGACCGGTCCGGACTCACCAGCGGTGAGGCGGCCCGGCTCGCGGGATGGCACCAGTCGAAGATCAGCCGCATCGAGACGGGGCGCAGCGGCGTCAAGGTGGAGGACATCCGGCTGCTGCTCGACGTCTACGGACAGGACGTCGTGAGCGCACAGCAGCGCGCCCTGCTGGAAGCCCTCTCGGCCTCGGCGGCGGGCCCTGCACCGGACGAGGACACCGGGCGCGGGCGCCAGTGGTGGCACGACTACCGGGGGCTGCTGCCGCAGGAGTACCGGGACTTCATCAGCCTGGAGGCGGGTGCCCGGTCGGCCCGCACCGTCGAACTGTCGGTCGTGCCCGGACTGCTGCAGACCCCGGAGTACGCGCGCGCCGTGACCCGGGCCGCGCTGGGCGGGCTGCCGGAGCCGAAGGTGGAGGCGCTGGTCGACGTACGGCTGGCGCGTCAGTCCGTGCTGCGGGCGGATCCGCCGCTGGAGCTGAGCGCCGTCCTGGACGAGGCGGTGCTGCGGCGCGCGATCGGCGGGGCGGGGGTGATGGAGGAACAGCTGAGGCACCTGGTGGAGGTGGCGCGTTTGCCCCAAGTGCGGCTTCAGGTACTGCCGTTCAGCGTGGGGGGACATCTCGGCCTGACCGGACCGTTCGTCATCTTCTCATTTCCGAACATCGCCGATCTGGATGTGGTGGTACTCGACCATTTGACGAGTAGCCTCTATCTGGAGCGGAAGGAAGACCTTGAGGCGTACAGCGCCGCGTTCCGCACCATCCAGGCGCACGCCCTCCCGCCCCGCGATTCGTCGGATCTCATCAGCGCCCTCGCTGACGACGCGTAAGGAGGCACCTCCGTGTCCGCAACCCCCTTACCCACAGGCGGACTTCTGAACAGCGCGCGGTGGCGGCGAAGCAGCCGCAGCACCGGAATGAACAACTGCGTGGAAACGGCCGTCCTCGGTGGCGGCCTGCACGCCGTCCGCGACTCCAAGCGGGCGGACGGCCCGGCCGTACTCTTCACCGGGCCGGCCTGGCACGGCTTCCTCGTCTCCGTTCGTGCGGATCTCGGGACGTAGGAATGCAGGACGTGGCCGTGCAGGACCCCGGAACGCAGCACGCAGGAACGCAGCACGCAGGAACGCGGGAGCGCCCGTAACGGCTCCGTTCAGCGGTCCGTGGCTCCGGCCGGAGCGGTCCCCAGGATCGTCTCCACCGCACGGCTGATCTCGTCCCCCGTGAGATCCGCCCGCGCGGTCAGTCGCAGCCGGGAGATGCCGTCCGGTACCGACGGCGGCCGGAAGCACCCCACGGACAGACCTGCCTCGCGGCAGTCGGCGGCCCAGCGCAGTGCCGCCGAAGCCGACGGGGCCCGTACCGACACCACGGCCGCGTCCGGCCGGGCCGCGGTCAGGCCGGACGCGGTGAGCCGCCCGTACAGTTCGGCGGCCACCGCGCGGGCGCGGTCCGCGCGCTCCGGTTCCCGCTGGAGCAGCCGCAGGGCGGCCAGTGCGGCGCCCGTCGCGGCCGGGGCCAGTCCGGTGTCGAAGATGAAGGTCCGCGCCGTGTTGACCAGGTGCCGGATCACCTTGGCCGGGCCGAGCACCGCACCGCCCTGGCTGCCCAGGGACTTCGAGAGGGTCAGCGTCGCGACCACCCCGGGAGCCCCCGCGAGCCCGGCGGCGTGCAACGCTCCGCGGCCGCCCTCGCCCAGGACCCCGAGGCCGTGCGCATCGTCCACGAGCAGGGCCGCACCCTCCGCCCGGCAGGCCTCGGCGTGGGCCGCCAGCGGGGCGGCGTCCCCGTCGACCGAGAACACCGAGTCGGTGACCAGCAGCGCCCGCCCCTGGTGGGCGGCGAGCGTCTTGCGGGCGGCGTCCGGGTCGGAGTGCGGGACGACGGCGGTGTCGGCGCGCGACAGCCGGCAGCCGTCCACGATCGAGGCGTGGTTGCCCGCGTCCGAGGCCACCAGGGTGCCGCGGTCGCTGAGCGCGGTGACGGCGGCCAGGTTGGCCGCGTACCCGGAGGAGAGGACCAGCGCCGCCTCGAACCCGCAGAAGGCGGCGAGCTCCCGCTCCAGCTCGGCGTGGAGTTCGGTGGTGCCGGTGACGAGGCGCGATCCGGTGGCCCCCGCGCCCCAGCGCTCGGCGGCCTCGCGCGCGCCCCGTACGGTCTCCGGGTGCCGGGACAGCCCGAGGTAGTCGTTGCTCGCGAGGTCGAGGAGCGGGGAGTGCGCCGGACGCGGACGCAGCGTCCGGACGAGTCCGGCCTGCTCCCTGGCCCGCTCCGCGTCGTCGATCCAGGAGAAGACGTCCACGGGGGCGGGGGTGTGCTGGTGCGGCATCGACGGTCCTCGAGTTTTTGTCGGCAGTCCACAGACCTGCCCGACCCTAACCGCCCGTGACCCCTGCGTCAGGTGTGGCGATACACACACTCTCTTCCGGCCATGTTGTTCGATCTCTCCTTGGCCGGGAGTGCCCGTGTGGGACAGGATCGGCATCATGGACCTGCTGAACACCCTCGTGGACAAGGGGCTGCGGCGTGAGCTGCCGACCCGCGAAGAGGCACTCGCCGTGCTGGCGACCTCTGACGACGAACTGCTCGACGTGGTGGCCGCGGCCGGCAAGGTGCGCCGACAGTGGTTCGGACGCCGGGTCAAGCTGAACTACCTGGTCAACCTGAAGTCGGGGCTCTGCCCCGAGGACTGCTCGTACTGTTCCCAGCGGCTGGGATCCAAGGCCGAGATCCTCAAGTACACGTGGCTGAAGCCCGAGGAGGCCTCCCAGGCCGCGGCCGCCGGCGTCGCCGGCGGGGCGAAGCGGGTGTGCCTGGTGGCGAGCGGCCGCGGTCCGACGGACCGCGACGTGGACCGTGTCGGCAAGACGATCGAGGCCATCAAGGAGCAGAACGAGGGCATCGAGGTGTGCGCCTGCCTCGGCCTGCTGTCGGACGGCCAGGCCGAGCGCCTGAAGGACTCGGGCGCGGATGCCTACAACCACAACCTCAACACCTCCGAGGCCACGTACGGCCAGATCACCAAGACCCACACCTACGCGGACCGGGTCGACACGGTGCAGAAGGCGCACGCCGCCGGCCTGTCGGCCTGCTCGGGCCTGATCGCGGGCATGGGCGAGAGCGACGAGGACCTCGTCGACGTCGTCTACGCGCTGCGCGAGCTCGACAGCGACTCGGTGCCGGTCAACTTCCTGATCCCCTTCGAGGGAACCCCGCTGGCCAAGGAGTGGAACCTCACCCCGCAGCGCGCCCTGCGCATCCTCGCGATGGTCCGTTTCGTCTGTCCCGACGTCGAGGTCCGGATCGCGGGCGGCCGCGAGGTGCACCTGCGCACCATGCAGCCGCTGGCACTGCACGTGGCGAACTCGATCTTCCTGGGCGACTACCTGACCAGCGAGGGACAGGCCGGGCAGGCCGACCTCGACATGATCGCGGACGCCGGTTTCGAGGTGGAGGGCGCCGGTACGACGACCCTGCCCGCGCACCGCTCCGAGGTCGCGGCGGCCACCGGGGGCTGCGGCTCGCAGGGCTCCGGTGCCTCCGTCTGCGGCTCCTCCGCCTCGGCGGACGAGGCCGGCTGCGGCTCGGCGTGCGGCGGCTGCTCGGGGCACTCCGGGCACGAGGCCTCCGTAGCGACTGCGACGGCTGCGGCGGACGGCCCCGTACCGGCCCAGGCCGAGGCGGGCGAGGTCCGGTCCGGTCTGGTGGCGGTGCGCCGCCGCGGTGCGGGAACGGATCTCGCTCCCAATGCCTGATCAGCACCACTCGCCCGACGCGCTGCCGGCCGCCGAACTGCTCGCGCTGGACCGGCAGCACGTCTGGCACCCGTACGGCCCGATGCCCGGGCGGCAGGAGCCGCTCGTCGTCGCCTCCGCCTCGGGGGTCCGCCTCCGGCTGGCCGAGCCGTCACAGGGGCACGACGAGCTGGTCGACGGCATGTCCTCCTGGTGGTCGGCGATCCACGGGTACAACCACCCGGCGCTGAACGAGGCGGTCACCGGCCAGCTCGGCCGGATGTCCCACGTGATGTTCGGCGGGCTCACCCACGAACCCGCCGTCCGACTGGCCGCGAAGCTCGTCGAGCTCACCCCGGCCGGCCTGGAGCACGTCTTCCTCGCCGACTCGGGATCCGTCTCGGTCGAGGTCGCGGTGAAGATGTGCCTGCAGTACTGGCGTTCGGTGGGGCGCCCCGAGAAGAGCCGCCTGCTCACCTGGCGGGGCGGCTACCACGGGGACACCTGGCAGCCGATGGCCGTCTGCGATCCCGAGGGCGGCATGCACGAGCTGTGGTCGGGCATCCTCCCGCGCCAGCTCTTCGCGGACGCCCCGCCGAGCGGGTTCTCCGCTCCGGTGGACGAGTCCTACGTCGCCCACCTGCGCTCCCTGTTCTCCGCGCACCGGGACGAGCTGGCGGCCGTGATCGTGGAGCCGGTGGTCCAGGGTGCGGGCGGCATGCGCTTCCACAACCCGGGCTACCTCCGGGTGCTGCGGGAGCTGTGCGACGAGTTCGGCGTGCTGCTGATCCTGGACGAGATCGCCACGGGCTTCGGCCGCACGGGCGCGCTGTTCGCGGCCGACCACGCCGGGATCACCCCGGACGTGATGTGCCTGGGCAAGGCGCTGACCGGCGGTTACCTCACCCTCGCGGCCACGCTGTGCACGGAGCGGGTCGCGGACGGCATCTCGCAGGGCGAGGTACCGGTCCTGGCCCACGGGCCGACCTTCATGGGCAACCCGCTGGCCACCTCGGTGGCACTGGCCTCCATCGACCTGCTGCTGGGGCAGGACTGGCAGGGCGAGGTCAAGCGCATCGAGGCGGGCCTGCTGGAGGGCCTGGCCCCGGCCGCGGACCTGCCGGGCGTCCGGGAGGTACGGGTCCTCGGCGCGATCGGCGTCATCCAGCTCGACCACCCGGCCGACATGGCCCGCGCCACTGCGGCGGCGGTCCGGGAGGGCGTCTGGCTGCGCCCGTTCCGGGACCTGATCTACACGATGCCGCCGTTCGTGACGGCCGACGCCGACGTGGCCCGCATCTGCCGGGCCGTCATCGCGGCCGCGAAGGAGGCCTGACATGGCGGTACTGATGGTCTCGGGGACGGGAACCGAGATCGGCAAGACGGTCGTCACCTCGGCCGTCGCGGCGGCCGCGCTCGCGGCGGGCCTCTCGGTGGCCGTACTGAAGCCGGCCCAGACGGGCGTCGGCCCGGACGAGCCCGGAGACGCGGCGGAGGTCGGCCGGCTGGCCGGCTCCGCCGTCACCGCGGTGGAGCTGGCCCGCTATCCGGAGCCGTTGGCCCCGGACACGGCGGCCCGGCGCTCGGGTCTCCCGACGGTCTCCCCGGAGCGGATCGCCGAGGCGGCCCGCGAGCTCGCCCTCTCCCACGACCTGGTCCTGGTCGAGGGCGCGGGCGGCCTCCTGGTCCGCTTCGACGAGTCCGGCCACACCCTGGCGGACGCGGCCCGCCTGCTCGGCGCCCCGGTGCTGATCGTGGCTCCGGCGGGCCTCGGCACCCTCAACTCCACCGCCCTCACGGCCGAAGCCCTCCGGTCCCGCGGTCTGGGCTCCCCGGGCGTGGTGATCGGCAGCTGGCCCGCCGAACCCGACCTGGCGTCCCGCTGCAACCTGGCCGACCTGCCCTCGGTCTCCGCACTCCCCCTCCTGGGCATGGTCCCGGCCGGCGCGGGCACCCTCCCCCCGGCGGCCTTCCGCACCTCGGCGCCCGCCTGGCTCGCCGCCTCCCTCCACGGCACCTGGTCGGCGCCCTCCGACTGAACCCGCCTCCGCGGGCGGGAGCCCGCTTCCGCCGGCGGACCGGGCGGCGAGGCCCGTACGGGGTCCCGCCGCCCGGTCCGTGGGCCGGACGGGGGAACGGGCCGTGCCGCGCGGTCTCCCGGCGGTGTCGTGGTCGGGAGTCGGGTCGGGGCGGATGAGTATCGGCGGGTGGGCTTCCTCGTACCGGTCCTCTTCGCGCTGTTCGCAGCGCTCAGCAACGCGCTCGCGACCGTGCTCCAGCGGCGGGCGGCGCTCACCGTGCCGCAGAGCGACGGGTTCCGCTTCGGGCTGGTGCTCGACCTGCTGCGCCGGCCGCTCTGGATCGGCGGCATCCTGGCCGTGATCGCGGCCGGTGTCGGGCAGGCCGTGGCGCTCGCCACCGGCGCGCTGGCCCTCGTACAGCCGCTCTTCGTCCTGGAGCTGCCGCTCGCACTCCTGATCGCCTCGCTCGTGACGCGGACCCGGATGCCGGGGCCGCTCTGGCTCGCCGTGGGAGGAGTGGTGGCCGGGCTCGGGATCGTCCTGGTGGCCGCCTCCCCGACGGGGAACCGTACGGACGTTCCCGTCGACCGGTGGGTCCTGGCCCTGGCGGCGTGTGCGGTGGCGGTGGCGGCGCTCGCCGTGGTCGGCCTGCGGCGGCGGCCCGGCCGGATGCGGGCCGGATGCCTCGGCGCGGCCACCGCCGTCTGCTACGCGCTGACCGCCGCGCTGATGAAGTCGGCCATGCACGTGCTCGACGGGGGCGGCGTCGGCGCCTTCCTGCGCACCTGGGAGACGTACGCCTTCGCCGCAACGGGCATCTGCGCCCTCCTGCTCCTCGAACACGCCATGCAGGGCGGCCCGCTGGTCGCCTCGCAGCCCGCACTGACGCTCGGGGACGCGGGCGTCAGCGTCGCGCTGGGCGTGCTGCTGTACGAGGAACACCTGCGGACCCACTGGTGGTTGCTTCCGCAGCTGCTGGGCCTGTCCCTGATCTGCGCCGGCGTACTCGCCCTGGCCAGGGACGGCTCGGGGGCCGATGCCGACGCGACGTGAGCCGACGGCTCCGGCCCCCGAGCGGTCACCGGAGGGGTCAGTGGCCTCCGCGGGGCTCCAGGCAGCCGCCCTCGACGTACATCCCGTGGGCCTCCACGGTCAGCGGCGGGCCGAGCCGGCCCGTCACGCACGGGCCGCTCTCGGGGACCGACAGGACGAAGGAGACGTTCACCGCCCCGGATCCGTACACGCCCCCGGCGTCGAACCCGTACCCCAGCCCGGTCAGGACCGCGCGGAGCTCCTCCACCGTGTGCGGCGCGCCCTTCCCGCCGGGTCCTCCGGCCACCGCCGCCTTGATCCGTGCGGCGTGCGCGTCGCCCCGGCAGCGGGCCCCGGGGCTGAGCCGTGCCTGCTGCTTGTAGGCGTGGTTCTCCGCGTACTTGCGTGCCTCGGGATCCGCGGGCAGCTCTCCCGCCGGGGACCCGGGGCTCGCGCCGCCCGTCGCCACGTCGGCGCACCGTGCCGCGATCGCGGGGAACAGCGCGTCGTGGCGCGCGACCGCCGCGGCCGCCTGGGCGGCGTAGTCCACGGAGGGTGCCACGGACGGCGCAGGGGGCTCCGCCGCGTCCCCGGCCCCCGCGGTCCGCGTGCCGCAGCCGGTCAGTGCGATCGCTCCGGCGGCGAGGAGCAGGGCCCCGACCCGGGTGCGGATGCTGGTGCCGGTAGGAGGCGTCACGCCGTCTCCACCAGCGGCTTGACCCAGCGCCGCCAGTGATCCTCACGGTGGTAGCCGGCTGCGGCCCACGCCCGCTGCGCGCGTTCGTTCGCTTCGAGGACCATCGCGTCACCGCGGCGGCCCCCGACGGCGAGGAAGCGCCGTTCGGCCGCCTCCAGGAGCGCCGTGGCGATCCCTTGGCGACGACGGGACGGCAGTACGGCGAGCCGGTACAGGGAGGCCCGCCAGCCGTCCCAGCCGGCGATCACGGACCCGACGAGGACCCCGTCGCATTCCGCGAGGATCAGCGCCTCGGGATCACGGGTGACGAGCCGGGTCACGCCGTCCGCGTCGTCCGTGATCGACGTGCCCTCCGCCGCTTCCTTCCAGAAGGCGAGCACGGTCTCGGCATCGGCCGGCACGGCGGCCCGTATGTGCAGATCGGTCATGTCCCGGAGCCAAGCACGACCGCCCGGTGGCCCGCCACCGACTTCCGCCTGCCGAGACGTGCCGCGGGCGCACCCGCGCCCATCTCCCGGACGCCGACGCGGGTGGGATGCGAAGATCGTTCACATCCGACCCGTCAGGGCAGCACGTCGTCAGGGCATCACGCAGGGCATCGCGCCGTCAGGGCCGGGTGGGTCCGACGAAGAAACCATCCGCCCACTTTGCTCTTCCTTTACCCTATAGGCAGCTGTTCCTCTCCTCCCCCGAACGAAAGGTGTGAGCGTCCGTCCATGGGCGAGCCTCCCAGTCCCCTCCCTTCCCGTCCGCGACAGCGCGCGACGCACCTCCTCCTGGCTGATCATGGGACGGAGGTGAAGGACCGATGACCGAAGTGCTCCTGCTCGTCGTGGCGCTGCTGCTCTGCCTTGCCTGCGGAGTCTTCGTCGCGGCCGAGTTCTCGCTGACCACCATCGAGCGCAGCGAACTGGAACGGGCCGTCGAGCGCGGCGAGCGCGGCGCCGAGAGCGCCCTGGCCGCGGTCCGCAGCCTGACGTTCCAGCTCTCCGGCGCCCAGCTCGGCATCACCGTGACCGGCCTGGTCATCGGCATGATCTCCAAGCCCTCGATCGCCGCCCTCCTCAAGGGCCCTTTCGAGGCCATGGGACTGTCCGCCGGAGCGGCGTCCTCCACCGCCCTGATCCTCGGCACCGTGCTGTCGACCGTCGTCCTGATGGTCGTGGGCGAGCTCGTGCCCAAGAACTGGGCGATCTCCTCCCCGCTGGCCGTCGCCAAGCGGGTCGCCACCTTCCAGCGGGTCTTCAGCCGTGCCTTCAGGCCCCTCATCAGCCATCTGAACACCACGGCGAACCACATGGTCCGCCGGTTCGGCATGGAGCCCGCCGAGGAGCTCGCCTCGGCACGCACCCCGCAGGAGCTGGCGGCCCTGGCCCGGCACTCCGCGAGGTCTGGCGCCCTGGAGAAGGACACCGCCGAACTGTTCATGCGGACCTTGAACCTCGCCGACCTGACCGCGGAGAACGTCATGACCCCGCGGGTCCAGGTCACCGCCCTCGACCTGCAGACCACCGCCGAGGACGTGGCGAACGCGACGCTCGCCACCGGCCTCTCCCGGTTCCCCGTCTACCGGGGCAGCCTCGACAGCGTCGTCGGCACCGTCCACATCAAGGACGTACTGGCCCTGCCGGCGGAGGAACGGCACCGCACCCCGGTGTCGCAGCTGCTGCGCGAACCCCTCCTCGTACCGGAGTCGCTGACCGTGGACCGGCTGCTGGACCGGCTGTCCGGGAAGCAGACGATGGCCGTGGTCATCGACGAGTACGGCGGCACGGCCGGCGTGGCCACGCTGGAGGACATCGTCGAAGAGGTCGTCGGCGAGGTCCGCGACGAGCACGACCCCCACGAGACCCCCGACCTGGCCCCGGCCGGCGAGGACGGCGCCGGGCGCAGCCTGTTCTCCGCGGACGGCTCCGCGCGCACCGACCAGCTCCAGCGGATCGGGCTGCGCGTGCCGGACGGCCCGTACGAGACGCTGGCCGGTCTGATAGCCAACGAGCTGGGCCGGATCCCGATCGTCGGCGACAGCCTGGAGCTCGACGGCTGGCGCCTGGACGTGGTGGACGCGAGTGGGCGGCGGGCCGCGCGGGTGCTGTTGCACGTGCCGGTCGAACCGACCCCCGGTGATGGTGTGGAGGAGGCCCGATGACCGCCGTCCAGTTGCTGATCGGCCTGGCGACCCTGGTCGTCAACGCCTTCTTCGTCGGCGCGGAATTCGCCATGATCTCCGTGCGGCGCAGCCAGATCGAGACGTACGCCGAGCAGGGCGACCGCAGGGCGCGCGCCGTGCTGTGGGGCCTGGAGCACGTGTCGGCGCTCATGGCGGCGGCCCAGCTGGGCATCACCCTGTGCACCCTGGTGCTGGGCGTGGTGGCCGAGCCGGCCATCGCCCACCTGCTGACCCCGGCGTTCGACTTCTTCGGGGTGCCGTCCGGGCTGACCCACGCGATCTCCTTCGCAGTGGCGCTGGCCCTCGCCACGTACTTGCACATGCTCTTCGGCGAGATGCTGCCGAAGAACGTCGCGCTGGCCGAGCCGGTGCGGACCGCCCTGCTGCTGGGTCCGCCGCTGGTGACCCTCGCCCGGGGGCTGAAGCCGGTCATCTTCGCGATCAACGCCTTCGCCAACACCCTGCTGCGCCTGCTGCGGGTGGAGGTCAAGGACGAGGTCGCGGCGACCTTCTCGGACGACGAGCTGGCCCGGATCGTCAAGGACTCCAGCGACGCGGGACTCATCGACGACCGTGCGAGCGAGCGGCTGCACGACGCCCTGGAACTGGGGCGGCGGCCGGTGACCGATGTGGTGCTGCCGGCGGACCGGGTGGTTCCGGCCCGCGAGGGCATCACCCCGGCGGGACTGGAGCGACTGTCGGCCGAGTCGGGGTACTCCCGGTTCCCGATGATCGATGCACAGGGCCGGATCCTGGGATACCTGCACGTCAAGGACGCGCTGGACGCGACGGAGCGGGACGAGCCCTTCCCGGTCACCGCGCTGCGGCCGATCGCGCAGGTCCGGGCGGAGACTCCGCTGGACGACGCGCTGACCGCGATGCGGCGCAGCCGTACGCACCTGGCGGCGGTGCTCGGTCCGGACGGGGTCATGACGGGCCTGGTCACGATGGAGGACGTGCTGCGGGAGTTGTTCGGCCGGCCCGCTTCGACGTAGCGGCAGGAGCGCGGCGCGTTGCGCGCGGTACCCCGGCCCCGTCTGCGGGACGGGGGTACCGCGCGGTAGCATCGCTCCCGCCATGGAGATGAATGTGCGTTACACCAGTTTCGTCGCGGTCGGCGACTCCTTCACCGAGGGCATGTCGGACCTGCTCCCCGACGGCTCCTACCGGGGCTGGGCCGATCTGCTCGCCGGCCGCCTCGCCGCCCGCGAGCCGGGCTTCCGCTACGCGAACCTCGCGGTCCGCGGCAAGCTGATCGGGCAGATCGCCGGGGAGCAGGCGCCCGCGGCCGCCGAGATGGGCGCCGATGTGGTGACCCTGGTCGGCGGGCTCAACGACGCCCTGCGCCCCAAGGTGGACATGGGCCGGGTGCGCGGGCACCTGGAAGAGGCCGTCGGCCTGCTGGCGCCTTCGTGCGGGACGCTGGTCCTGATGCGCTCGCCGGGCCGCAACGGCCCCGTGATGGAACGTTTCCGCCCGCGCATGGAAGAGCTCTTCGTCATCATCGAGGAGCTCGCCGCGCGGCATGGCGCCCTCGTGGTCGACCTGTACGGGTCCTCCGCGCTCGGCGATCCGCGGATGTGGGACGTGGACCGGCTGCACCTGACGGCCGAAGGCCACCGCAGGGTTGCGGAGGCGGTCTGGCAGACCCTGGGCCTGCCGCCCGAGGCGGACTGGAACGCCGAGCTGCCGCCCGCCGTGGCCCCCGGCTGGACCGCGCGCCGCTCGCAGGACCTCAGCTTCGCCCGACAGCACCTGCTCCCCTGGGTCGGCCGCCGCCTGACGGGCCGCTCCAGCGGGGACGGCAGGCCCGCCAAGCGCCCCGAACTGCTGCCGCACGAGGCTCCGGCGGGCGACCGGCTCGTCTAGCCCACAGGGGGGCCGCGGGGGCCGGGCCCACCCCGGGCCAGCCCCCATCCACCCCCGCCCGCTCTCGTAGCAAGGCACAATCCAGGCCGGGTCCCCTACCTGCGTAAACGCACAGCCGAGGCCCAAGTAGAATCCCTACACGTGACTGCCAAGCCCCGCATCCCCAATGTCCTGGCCGGCCGCTACGCCTCTGCGGAGCTCGCCGTCCTGTGGTCCCCCGAGTACAAGGTGACGCTGGAGCGGCGGCTGTGGCTCGCCGTGCTCCGCGCCCAGAAGGATCTCGGCATCGAGGTCCCCGACGAGGCCCTCGCCGACTACGAGCGCGTCCTGGAGACCGTCGACCTCGCCTCCATCGCCGAGCGCGAGAAGATCACCCGGCACGACGTGAAGGCCCGCATCGAGGAGTTCAACGCCCTCGCCGGCCACGAGCACGTCCACAAGGGCATGACCTCCCGCGACCTCACCGAGAACGTCGAGCAGCTCCAGATCCGGCTCTCGCTGGAACTGATCCGGGACCGCACGGTCGCCGTCCTCGCCCGCCTCGGCAAGCTGGCCGGCGAGCACGCCGAGCTGGTCATGGCCGGCCGCTCCCACAACGTCGCCGCTCAGGCGACCACCCTGGGCAAGCGCTTCGCCACCGCGGCCGACGAGCTGCTGGTCGCGTACGGCCGCCTGGACGACCTGCTGACCCGCTACCCGCTGCGCGGCATCAAGGGCCCGGTCGGCACCTCGCAGGACATGCTCGACCTGCTGGGCGGCGACGCCGCGAAGCTGGCCGACCTGGAGCAGCGGATCGCGGCCCACCTCGGCTTCGGCCAGGCCTTCACCTCGGTCGGTCAGGTCTACCCGCGCTCGCTCGACTACGACGTGGTCACCGCCCTGGTACAGCTGGCCGCGGCACCCTCCTCCATCGCCAAGACGATCCGCCTGATGGCCGGCCACGAGCTGGTGACCGAGGGCTTCAAGCCCGGCCAGGTCGGCTCCTCCGCGATGCCGCACAAGATGAACACCCGCTCCTGCGAGCGCGTGAACGGCCTGATGGTCATCCTGCGCGGTTACGCGTCGATGACCGGCGAGCTGGCCGGCGACCAGTGGAACGAGGGCGACGTCTCCTGCTCCGTGGTCCGCCGGGTCGCGCTGCCCGACGCGTTCTTCGCTCTCGACGGCCTGATGGAGACCTTCCTGACGGTCCTCGACGAGTTCGGCGCCTTCCCCGCCGTCGTGGCCCGCGAGCTGGACCGCTACCTCCCCTTCCTGGCCACCACCAAGGTCCTGATGGGCGCCGTGCGGGCCGGGGTGGGCCGCGAGTCCGCCCACGAGGTCATCAAGGAGCACGCGGTGGCCTCCGCGCTCGCCATGCGCGAGCAGGGTGCCGAGCGCAACGAGCTGCTGGACAAGCTGGCCGCCGACGAGCGCATGCCGCTGGACCGGGCCCAGCTGGACGCCCTGATGGCCGACAAGCTCTCCTTCACCGGCGCGGCGGGCGACCAGGTCGCCGCGGTGGTCTCGCGCATCGAGGAGATCACCAAGGAGCACCCCGAGGCCGCGGGCTACACCCCCGGGTCGATCCTCTGACCCCCGAAGAGCTGAACGCCGCCCGTGACCGCGTCCTCCCGGACGTGGTCACGGGCGGTCTTCGTGTCCTCTTCTGCGGCATCAACCCGGGCCTCCTCTCCGCCGCGACGGGCCACCACTTCGCCCGCCCCGGCAACCGCTTCTGGCCGGTCCTGCACATGTCTGGCTTCACCCCGCGGCTCCTCTCCCCCGCCGAGCAGGAGGAACTGCCGACCTATCGCCTCGGCATCACGAACGTCGTGGCCCGCGCCACGGCCCGCGCCGACGAGCTGAGCGCCGAGGAGTTCCGCGAGGGCGGCCGCATCCTGACGGCCAAGGTGGAGCTCCTGCGCCCCCAGTGGCTGGCCGTGGTCGGAGTCACCGCCTACCGCACCGCCTTCGGCGACCGGAAGGCCCAGATCGGCCCCCAGGACCGGACCATCGGCGCCACCCGGATCTGGGCCCTGCCCAACCCCAGCGGCCTCAACGCCCGCTGGACCGCCGCCGCCATGGCCCAGGAGTACGCCCGCCTCCGCACAGCCGCCGAACACCCGGGCCCCGCCGACGCCGACTCGTAGACCACCCGCCTTGATCGCCTCCTAGATCACCCGTCCCCGCGGTCGTCCGGAGGGTTGTCTATTCTCCGGGGATGATCATCAGGCCGATAGAACTCGTGATATTCGACTGCGACGGGGTTCTCGTCGACAGCGAACGGATAGCCGCCCGCGTGCAGGTCTCCCTCGGAGCGGAGCTCGGCTGGCCCCTCACCGAGACCGAGGTCGTCGAGCGCTTCATCGGGCGCTCCTCCGTCTCCATCCGCGAACAGATCACCGAACGGCTCGGTCCGCAGACGGCCGACCTCTGGTGGGACCTGTTCGAGGAACGTCACCGGGAGGCGGTGGACCACGCCCTGTCCCCCGTCGAAGGGCTGCCGGAGGCGCTCGACGCGATCGACCTGCCGACGTGTGTCGCATCCAGCGGCTCCCACGAGAAGATGCGGCACACCCTCGGCCGCACCGGCCTCTATGAACGGTTCGAAGGCCGCATCCACAGCGCCACCGAGGTCTCCCGCGGCAAGCCCGCCCCGGACCTCTTCCTGTACGCCGCACAGCGGATGGGTGTGGATCCCGCCGCCTGCGCGGTCGTCGAGGACAGCCTGCCCGGCGTCCGGGCGGCCCGCGCCGCCGGGATGCGCGCCTTCGGCTACGCCGGCGGGCTGACCCCCGCCGATCAGCTCGAAGGCCCCGGGACGGTCGTCTTCGACGACATGCGCCGACTCCCCGCCCTCCTCGCCGACCACTGACCCCGCCGGGCGGCGGGGTCCGGGCAGCCGGTCCGGCGTCAGGCGTCCCGCCGCCGCACCGACAGCCATCCGCCGGTCACCGCGACCAGCGCCCACAGCGCAAGCACTCCGAGACCGGCCCAAGGAGCGAGGCCCCCCGAGGTGTCCAGCCGCATCATCATCTGACCGGCACGGTCCGGCAGGTAGCCGGCAACGCCCTCGGAAGCCTGACCGAGAACGAACGGCAGGATCAGCACGAAGGGTATGAGCAGGCTCAGGACGGCTGAAGCGCTACGCAGCACCGCCGTCAGTCCGGCCGACAACAGGGCCATCAGCGCGAGGTACGCGCCGCAGCCGAACATCGCACGGTAGGTGCCCGGGCTGCCCAACTCCAGGGTGTACGGGCCCATGAAAGCCTGTCCGCCGACGAAGGTGGCCACTGCGGCGAGCTGGCCGACCAGGAAGGCGAGCCCTCCCACCATGACCATCTTCGACAGGTAGAGCCGCGTACGGTTCGGCACCGCGGTCAGCGACGTGCGCAGGGCGCCGTTGTGGAATTCCGCGGACAGTGCGGTCGCACCGAAGGCGAAGGCCGCTATCTGGCCGAAGTTGAGGCCGTAGAAGGCCGCGAGGAGCGGATCCTCCCCCAAGCTGCCTTCCTCTGCCGTGCCGATCAGCGAGGCCGTCAGCACCTGGATGCCCACCGTGGCGGCGAAGACGGCTATCAGCGCCCCGAAGGTGCCGCGCAGGGACCGTATCTTGATCCATTCCGAGTGCAGGACGGGGACGGTGGGCAGAGCGGTGCTCATGGGGAGGCCTCCTTGGAAGGGGTGGGTCAGCGGGTGGCGGCGAACTGGGCGCTGTCCGCGGTGAGATCGAGGTAGGCCTGCTCCAGGGAGGCCCGCTCGTCGATCAGTTCCAGCATCGCAATGCCTTCGCGGGCGGCGATGACGCCGAGTTGCTCGGCCTGTATGCCGTCCACGGTCCACCGCCCGCCCTCGGCGGTGACCAGCTCGAAGTCGTCCCGGGCCAGGGTGGCCCGGAGCCGGACGGGGTCCGTGGTGCGCAGCCGGACCCTCGGGGTGCTGCGGGCGTCGATGAACTCCTCTATGGAGGTGTCGGCCAGCAGCCTGCCCCGCCCCAGCACGATCAGGTGGTCGGCGAGGGCCGCCGTCTCGGTCATCAGGTGGCTGGAGACGAGGACCGTGCGCCCCTCGGCGGCCAGGCCGCGCATGAGCTCGCGGATCCAGATGATGCCCTCGGGGTCGAGGCCGTTGGTGGGCTCGTCCAGGAGGAGCACTTCCGGGTCTCCGAGCAGCGCGGCTGCTATGCCGAGGCGCTGACGCATGCCCAGGGAGAAGGTCTTGATCCGCCGCTTGGCCGCCGAGGCTATCCCCGACTGCTCCAGGACCGCTTCCACCCGGCTCATCGGGATGCGGTTGGCCGCGGCGAGGAAGCGCAGGTGGTCGCGTGCCGTGCGGCCGCCGTGCGCCGACTGCGCGTCCAGCAGGGCCCCGACCTGGTGGAGGGGATCGGGGAGTTCGGTGAACCGCCGGCCGCCGATGGTGGCCGTCCCGGAGGTGATCCGGTCCAGGCCGAGCAGCAGCCTCATCGTGGTCGACTTGCCGGCCCCGTTGGGCCCGAGGAAGCCGGTGACGCGGCCGGGCATGACATCGAAGGTGAGGTGGTCCACGGCCCGGGTCCGGCCGAATTCCTTGGTCAGTTCTCGGATCTCGATGCTGTTCATGTCTCAAGGTTCGCCGCCGGCACCACCCCTCTTCCTCCCCCATGCGAGGGTTCCTTCTCCCCCACGTGGGGGAGGAGCCGCACCGCCCCGAACTGCGACGATGAGGGGATGCACCGACTGTTCCGCGCCGCGCTGCGCCCAGTGACCTACTCCCGCTGGGTGCATCTGTGCGTGCCCATGCTGATGCTGGCCATGTGGATGTTCATAGGGCCCGAGGCTCCGTGGGTGCCGATGCTGCTGGTGATACCGATGGGGCTGCTGCCTTGGATGCGCCTGGCCGAGGGACTCCAGGCGCAGTTCCTCCTCGCTCCGCACGAGCGCACCGCGCCGGGCGATCGAGAGGCCGAGGAGCAGAGTTTCAGCACCGTCGCCTCCAAGCGGTGGAGCGACCGGTGGCGGACCCTGTTGTGGCTGGAAATACGGCTCGTCGTCGGGCTGGTCGCCATATTCGCCACGGTGTGGCTGCCCGTACTGACGGTCCAGCTGGTCAGGACCGGCCTCGGCGGGACGGTCATCGACGACCGGCTGGTGCCCGCCGGCCTCCCGACTTGGGCGGCCTGGGCACTGGCTCCGCTGCCCCTGGTCCTCCTGATCGTCGTCGTGGTCCTGCTCGGCGACATGATCACGGCCATCGCCCGTCGGCTCCTGGGCCCCTCGGCCGCGGAGCGGCTCACCGCCCTGGAGGTGCGCACCGAGCAGCTGTTGGAGCGCACCCGCATCGCGCGGGAGCTGCACGACTCCATCGGCCACGCCCTGACCGTGGCCGTCGTCCAGGCCGGGGCCGCGCGGGCGGCGGGCGATCCGGAGTTCACGGACCGCGCGCTGAGCGCGATCGAGGAGACGGGCCGGGCCGCGCTGGAGGACCTGGACCGGGTGCTGCGCATCCTGCGCGAGTCCGGTCAGCGGCCGTCCCAGCGGCCGACCCTGGCGGAGGCCGACCGCCTGCTCGAGTCCGCGCGCGCCTCCGGCGCCACCGTCGACGCGCAACTGGTCGGCCCGCTCGACCAGTTGCCCGACCCGGTGAGCCAGGAGGGGTACCGGATCCTGCAGGAGGCGCTGACCAATGTGCTGCGGCACTGCGGTCCCGTACCGGTGCGGGTGCGGATCGGCATGGTCGCCGACCGGCTGGACCTGGAGGTGACCAATCCGCTGCCGGACCGGCCTTCCGTCATGACCGGCGGCGGAACCGGACTGCGCGGGATGCGGGAGCGGGCCGCACTGCTCGGCGGGGAGACCGAGACCGGGCTGTACAAGGGGGGTTGGAGGGTGCGCACGCGGCTGCCGCTGGAGCGAATACGCTGACCGGATGCCGGTTACCGTACTGCTCGTCGACGACGAACCCCTGGTGCGCGCGGGGCTGCGCGCCGTCCTGGACGCCCAGCCCGACATCGAGGTGATCGGCGAGGCCGCCGACGGCGCCGCGGTGGTCCCGCTCGTGCGGCAACTACGCCCCGACGTCGTGGCGATGGACGTGCGGATGCCGCTGCTCGACGGCATCGAGGCGACCCGCGCGGTCCTGCGGAGCGTGGACTCGCCGCCGAAGATCCTCGTGGTCACCACCTTCGAGAACGACGAGTACGTCTACCAGGCGCTGCGGGCCGGCGCGGACGGGTTCCTGCTGAAGCGGGCCCGTCCGTCGGAGATCGTGCACGCGGTCCGGCTGGTGGCGGAGGGGGAGACGCTGCTCTTCCCTTCGGCGGTCCGGTCGCTGGCCGCCGAGTACGGGAACCGTCAGGCGCGGACGGTGCTGGAGCGGGCGGCGCTGACCGAGCGCGAGGAGGCCGTGCTCCGGCTGATGGCCAAGGGGCTGACCAACATCGAGATCGCCCGCGAGCTGATCGTGGGCACCGAGACGGTGAAGTCCCACGTCAGCGCGATCCTGGCGAAGCTGGGGGCGCGGGACCGCACCCAGGCCGTGATCACCGCGTACGAGTCCGGGTTCGTCGCTCCCGCATGACCGGCCCACGAGGGGAAAGGCTGATTCCGGCCGATGGGGGGCCGCTTCTCGCCGCCGCGGCCGGTGCGCAGTACGATCCGGCTGACAAGCTCGCTAGCTGGGAGGACACACGTTGGGGCAGCTGACCGGCGGGGACCCCTCTCTGCTGCGGCGGATCAACTCCGCCGTGGTGCTGCGGGCCCTGCGTGCGGCCGAATCGCCGACGCTCACTGACCTCACCCGGGTCACCGGGCTCTCGCGGCCCACCGTCGAGGGAGTCGTCGAAGGGCTCATCGGGACGGGCCTGGTCGTCGAGGCGGGCGCGGAGGAGGGTGCGCGGCGCCAGGGGCGCCCGGCCAGACGGTTCCGCTTCCGCGCGGAGGCGGGGCACCTGCTCGGCGTGGAGATCGGCGCGCACCGGATCGCGGTGCTGCTGTCCGGACTGGACGGCCGGGTGATCGGCGCCGGCACCAAGGAGGTCGCCGAGACGGCCTCCGCCGACGAGCGGCTCGAACGGGTCCGCGGTGCGGTGGCCGACCTGCTGCGTCGCGCCGGGGTGCCCCGGGACTCCCTGCGGGCGGTCGGTGTCGGCAGCCCCGGGATCGTGGAGGCCGACGGCACCGTACGCCTCGGCACGGCCCTGCCCGGCTGGACCGGGCTGCCGCTCGGGGAACGGCTCCGGCGCTCGTTCCGCTGCCCGGTGCAGGTGGAGAACGACGCCAACGCCGCGGCGGTCGCCGAGCACTGGAAGGGCGCCGCGACCGACACCGACGACATGGTCTTCGTGATGGTCGGGCTCAGCCCCGGAGCGGGCTCCCTGATCGGGGGCCGGCTGCACCGCGGCTTCGGCGGGGCGGCCGGGGAGATCGGCGCACTGCACCTGCTGGGACGCGAGGTCACGCCCGAGAAGCTGCTGTCGACGACCGGCGAACCGCTGCACCCGCTGGACGAACGGGCGGTGGCGGAGGTCTTCGCGATGGCCAAGCGCGGGGACGTGGGGGCGGTGGCAGCGGTGGAGCGGTTCATCCAGCGGCTGGTCCACGACGTGGCCGCGCTGGTCCTGGCGATGGATCCGGAGCTGGTCGTGGTCGGCGGCTGGGCGGCCGGGCTGGACGGGGTGCTGGATCCCCTCCGCCGGGAACTGGAGCGGTACTGTCTGCGCCCGCCGCGCGTGGCACTGTCCCGGTTGGGCGAGGCGGCGGTGGCCACGGGAGCCTTGCGGTTGGCGCTGGACCACGTGGAGGAAGAACTGTTCGCGGTGGAGAAGACGGTCACCGCCCGGCGCCGCTGATCCCCTCCGGGGACGCAGAGCGGGGCCACCACTGTGTGGCGGCCCCGGTCAGCAGGTGGTCAGGACGCGACCCGTGGACGTGGTCGGAAAGCGACTCGTGGACGTGGTCGGAAAGCGACTCGTGGACGTGGTCAGGAAGCGACCCGCGTGTCGTGGGTGATCTGCACGTCGCCCGAGTCACCGAAGGTCAGCCGGCAGGTGTCCGCCCGGTAGGTGGCCACCGAGACGGCCGCCGTGCCCGCCGCCGTGAAGTAGCGGGTGGTGACCAGCAGGACCGGGGCGCCGGGCAGGCGGTCCAGTTCCTTCGCGTCCTCGGCGCGGGCGGAGCCGAGCTCCACCGAGCGGTCCTGTCCGTCGAGGACCAGCTTCTGCAGCTCGCGCATGACGGCGCGGGCACGCGCCGGACCGGCCGGGGCGTCGATCTCGGAGAGACCCGGCACCGAGGAGGCCGGCACGTACAGCAGCTCGGCCGCGAGGACCTGGCCCTGCTCGACGCGGCTACGGCGCACCGCGAGCACCATCTCGCCGGGGGTGGTCCCGAGGAGCTTCAAGAGGGCCGGGGGCAGCACGGCCTCCTCCGCCGCGTCCACGGGCTCCCACCCGTCGACGCTCTCGCCGGGCCAGCTGTGCTGCGCACCGCCGACGTCGACGCCCACGCGCGGCGGGGCGACGGTGGTGCCGACGCCCCGGCGGCGCTGGAGGCGGCCTTCGAGCTCGAGCTGCTCCAGGGCCTGGCGCAGGGTCGCCCGGGCGACACCGAAGCGGGCGGCGAGCTCGCGCTCGTTCGGCAGGATCTCGCCCACGGCGAAGTCCTGGTCGAGCGCCTCACTGAGGACGGTCTTGAGGTGCAAGTACTTCGGCTCCGGCACCGATTCGAGCTGCATGGTCCCCACCCTGACTCCTCCTGCAATCGCCGCACTCGCCGTGTTCCAGCGTGAGTTCCGCGCCTTTGTTTATTAAAGGTTCCTGCACTATGCCTGCGACGATAGGACGGCGCACCCCCTTGGTCAAGACCAATGCTCACCGCTTTACCGGGCAGATCGGGCATATGCATCACCTTGTTCACGGGATGTTCGCGAGCACCGCCGAAGACACGCGGAAGACGTCACGGAAGTCACCCCGAAAGACCCCTCGAAAGACCCCCCGGAAGACCCCTCCGTAGACCCCTCGGAAGTCCTGCGGACGCCCCCCCGAAGACCACCGCGAAAGCCGAAGTCCCGCCTCCAGGGGCTACCGGGCGGTAACCGGCCGAGAGACACTACTGACAAGCCGTCTCACACGGCCGCCGAAGCCGCCCGACCCCCGACGAGGAGCAGCATGACCGCCACGGTCTCCTTCACGATCGATTCGCCGCTGGGCCCCCGCACCACCACCGCCGCCTACGAGCGCAAGGGCGCGGGCGAGCCGCTCCTGCTGCTCCACGGCATCGGCCACCACCTCCAGGCCTGGCGCCCGGTGACCGGCGTCCTGGCCGCCGAGTACGACGTGATCGCCGTCGACCTGCCCGGCTTCGGCGTCTCGGAGCCGCTGCCGCACGGGGTTCCGTACGATCTGGGCACCATCGCCACGGCGCTGGGCGCGCTCTGCACGGCGCTCGGGATAGAGCGGCCGCACATCGCGGGGAACTCCCTCGGCGGGCTGCTCGCCCTGGAGATGGGACGCATCGGCCTGGCGCGCTCGGTCACCGCCCTCTCCCCCGCCGGGTTCTGGTCCGAGGGGGAACGTCGCTACGCCTTCACCGCACTGCGTGCGATGCGTGCTGGCGCCGGCGCGCTGCCCCGCTCCGCCGTGGAACGGCTCGCCCGCAGCGCCGCCGGACGCGCCGCGCTCACCGGCAGCATCTACGCGCGACCGGGACGGCGTTCGCCCGGCTCCGTGGTCGCCGAGACCGTCGCCCTGCGCGAGGCCACCGGCTTCGATCAGACCCTGGCCGCGGGCGGCTCCGTACGGTTCACCGCGGATCTGCCCGGTCTGCCCGTCACCATCGCCTGGGGCAGTCGCGACCGGCTGCTCCTGCGCCGCCAAGGCGTCCGCGCCAAGCACACCATCCCCGGCGCGCGCCTCGTCAGGCTCCCGGGCTGCGGCCACGTCCCCATGAACGACGACCCGGCCCTGGTAGCCCGCGTCATCCTGGACACAACCAAGCTCGCCCGATGAGGTGTTGACGGGGCGTCGGCCGTGCGCACCAGTGTTCACGCATGGTTCGCATGCACGACGTGGGCGGTCCGGTGTACGGCCGGTGTACGGCGGCACACTGGTCCGGCCCGTCCCCGCCGGCCTCTGGAGACGCACCGATGGCACCTCTGCCGCACACCCGACGCTCCCTGCTCGGCGGTTCCCTCGCCGTTCCGGTGGGCCTCGCCCTGTCCAGCGCCCTCACGGGCGCCCTCGCCACGCCCGCCCACGCGGCGGCGCCCGCCTTCGTCCGATCGGACCGCCCGAACGCCTTCTGGGGGGTCCAGTCCGGCGAGATCACCGCCCACTCGGCCACCGTCTGGACGCGTTCGGACCGGCCCGCGCGGATGTACGTCGAGACCTCCCCCAGCGAGTCGTTCCGCTACGCCGTCCGCCGCCACCGCGGTCCGCTGCTCGGCCCGGACACCGACTTCACCGGCACCACCACCCTGCGCGAGCTCCCGCCGGGACAGCAGATCCACTACCGGGTGCTCCTCGCCGACCCCGACGATCCGCGCCGCAGCGGCGAGCCGGTCCACGGCACCTTCCGGACCACCCCCGCCTCCCGCCGCCGCGACGTGCGCTTCCTGTGGTCCGGGGACCTCGCCGGCCAGGGCTGGGGGATCAACCCGGAGCTCGGCGGTTACCGCGTCTTCGACGAAATGCGGCTGAGGGACCCCGACTTCTTCCTCTTCAGCGGGGACACCATCTACGCCGACGGGCCGATCCAGGCCTCGGTACCGCTGCGCGACGGAACCCTGTGGCACAACGTGACCACCGAGGAGAAGGCGAAGGTCGCCGAGACCCTCGCCGAGTACCGGGGCAACTTCCGCTACAACCTGCTCGACCGCAACCTGCGCGATTTCAACGCCCAGGTGCCGGTCCTCGCCCAGTGGGACGACCACGAGGTGCGCAACAACTGGTACCCCGGCCAGATCCTCGACGACCCCCGCTACACCGTGAAGGACGTCGATACCCTCGCCGGCCGGGCCCGCCGGGCCTTCGGCGAGTACTTCCCGGTCACCGACCTGCGCGGCGGCCGCGCCGAGGGGCGGATGTACCGGGTGATGCGCTACGGGCCGCTGCTCGACGTGTTCGTCCTCGACATGCGCACCTACCGCGACGCGAACTCCCCCGGCCGCCAGACCGACGACCCCATCGGCATCCTCGGCCCCGAGCAGCTGGCCTGGATCAAGCGCGAGCTGTCGCGCTCCCGGGCCACGTGGAAGGTGATCGCCGCCGACATGCCGCTGGGCATCGTGGTGGCCGACGGGGCCGCGAACTTCGAGGCCGTCGCCCAGGGCGACCCCGGCGCGCCGCTCGGGCGCGAACTGCAGATCGCCGAGCTGCTGCGCCACATCAAGCACCAGCGCATCACCGGCACCCTCTGGCTCACCGCCGACGTCCACTACACGGCCGCGAACCACTACGCACCCGAGCGGGCCGCCTTCACCGACTTCGCACCCTTCTGGGAGTTCGTCTCGGGCCCCATCGGCGCGGGCGGGTTCCCCGCCGGCCGGCTGGACGCCACCTTCGGCCCGGAGATGGTCTACGTCCAGTCCGGACCCTTCGCCAACATGTCCCCGTCCGAGAACCCCCCGTACTACGGGGAGGTCGAGATCGACGGGGAGGGCGGCGAGCTCACCGTCCGGCTGCGCCGCCAGGGAGGCGGCGTACTGTTCACGCGGACCCTCCAGCCCGGACGGGTGGGGCAGTAGGGTTCGATATCTGAAATCAGCCGGAAAACAGGGCGAAATCGGCCAGATGGATCCTTAACCAGTCGGTCACAGATCGTTCGTGATCACGCAACACCCCTGCGTCACAGTGGTCTGCATGACTGAGCGTATTCCTGCCTCTGCCCACCGTCCCCACCGCCACCACTGGCGCCGCGACGTCGTCGAACTCGCCGCTCTCTTCTGCGCCGTCGCGGTCGCCGACGCCATCGCCAATCTCGTCGTGCACGGTCCCCGGGGCCCGGTGCTGCTCGTCGCCTCGGCCGTCGCACTCCTGGTCACGGCGGCGTTCCACACCTGGTGGGCACGCCGCCACAGCCATGCGCCGCCGCCCACGGACACCGCGCTCCCGGACCCGGCCACGGGGACGGGGACCGGGGCGGTCGCGGAGGAGGCCGGTACGGACACCCCGCCGGCCTCCGTCCTGTGGCGGATGCGGACGACCGTGCGCGACGAGCCCGGCAGCCTCGCCGCGCTCTGCACCGCCCTCGCCCGCAGCGGGGTCGACATCCTGACCCTGCAGACGCACCCCCTCCCCGAGGGCGGCACGGTGGACGAGTTCCTGCTGCGCGCACCGCAGCAGCTCCCCTCCGCCGACCTCACCCGGGCCATCGCCGGCGCCGGCGGCCAGAGCACCTGGATCGAGCGCGCCGACGCCCACGACTTGGTCGACACCCCGACCCGCGTCCTGGGGCTGGCCACCCGCACCGCGCTGGACGCCGCCGAGCTGCCGCTCGCCCTGCGCCAGTTGCTCGGCCGCTGCACCATCCACTCGATCCCGGCGACCACCCTCTCCGGGCGCCCCAACGCCGGCGCCGACGCGCCCGTCGAAGGCGTCCTGGAGGCCACGGTCATGCGGCTGCGCGATCCGTCCGGCGGTGCCATCACCATCGAGCGGCCCTACCTGCCCTTCACCCCGACCGAGTTCGCCCGCGCCCGCGCGCTCGTCGAGCTGGACGCCCGGCTCGGGCCGCGGGTCCCGCGCAGCCGCGACGTACTGACCCTCCCCGAGGGCAACGAGATCACCGTCCGCCGCGCCGACGGCTCCGACCTGCCCGCGGCCCGCGCCATGCACGACCGCTGCTCGGAGCGCACCCTCGGCCTGCGCTACCACGGCCCCGTCGCCGACGCCGACCGCTACCTCGGCCACCTGCTGAGCCCGCGCTTCGGCCGCACCCTCGCGGCGACCACCGCCTCCGGCAAGCTCGTGGCCCTCGGCCACCTGCTCTGGGACGGCGACGAGACCGAGGTGGCGCTGCTCATCGAGGACGACTGGCAGCGCCGCGGCATCGGCTCCGAGCTGCTGGGCCGGCTGATCGGGATGGCCGTCGAGGCCGGATGCGACAGCGTGTACGCCGTCACCCAGGCCCAGAACACCGGCATGGTCGCCGCCATGCGCGGCCTCGGCCTCCCCCTCGACTACCAGATCGAGGAGGGCACCCTGGTGATCACGGCCCGGCTGGACGCGACCCCGGTCAGCTCCCGGCTGCCGTACGAGCTCCCGGGCGAATCCCGCGGCCTGCCCCGCGGCCGGCAGTAAGTCGGAGCCACCCGCCAGCCACCCCGGCCCGCTCCTGAAGTCACCGACGGAGACCGCCCTTACCCGTACGGGGAGCGTCGAGAGCCCTCGTAGCAGCAGGTGCGCGGCCGGCCGCTGCAGGACGGGGTCGTTATTGCCGCCTACACCAGCCTGCTGACGATCTTCGCGTCAGCAGGCTGGCGATCTTTGGTGATGACGCGGACCCGTCCCGCATACGAAGATGTCCACATGTCAGACATCATCACCAGTGACAGCACCGCACGGCTGCCCCGTCAGGTCGCCGATGCCTACGTCGACGACCTCATCGCCATCGACCCGATCATGGGCACCTATCTCGGTGTCGCCGCGAGCTCCGGCAAGCTCCCGGACCTCTCCCCCGCGGGCCGCGCGGCGGCCGCCGAACTCTCCCGCGCCACCCTCGCGAAGCTCGACGCCGCCGAGCTGCTGCCGGGCGCCGACAGCGACGCCGAGCGCCGCTGCGCCCGGCTGCTGCGCGAGCGGCTCACCGCCGAACTCGCCGTCCACGAGGCCGACGAGGACCTGCGCGCGGTCAGCAACATCCACTCTCCCGCGCACTCGGTCCGCGAGATCTTCTCCCTGACCCCGGCCGAAACCAACGAGGACTGGGCCGCGATCGCCGAGCGGCTGCGCGCCGTACCGACCGCGTACGCGGGCTACCGCGAGTGCCTCGCGCTCGGCCTGGACCGCGGCCTGTTCGGGAGCCCGCGCCCCACCGTCACCTTCATCGAGCAGCTCACCGCCTGGGCCGGCGAGGACGAGAGCGCCGAGGGCAAGGGCGGCTACTTCGTCGAGTTCGCCGCCGCGGGCCCACAGACCCTGCGCGCCGAGCTCGACGAGGCCGCCGCCGCCGCGACCGCTGCCGTCGTGGAACTGCGCGACTGGATGCGGGACGTGTACGCCCCCGCGGTCGAGGGCAAGCCCGACCCGGTGGGCCGGGAGCGCTACGCCCGCTGGTCGCGCTACTTCAACGGCACCGACCTGGACCTCGACGAGGCGTACGCCTACGGCTGGTCGGAGTACCACCGCCTGCTGGCGGAGATGAAGACGGAAGCCGCCAAGATCCTGCCGGACGCCGGTCCCTGGGAGGTGCTCAAGCACCTGGACGAGCACGGCACGCACATCGAGGGCGTGGACGAGGTCCAGGCCTGGCTGCAGGGCCTGATGGACGAGGCCATCGAGAACCTCGACGGCACGCACTTCGAACTCGCCGAGCGGGTCAAGCGGGTGGAGTCGCGGATCGCGCCGCCCGGCGGCGCCGCGGCCCCGTACTACACGAACCCGTCCGAGGACTTCTCCCGTCCGGGCCGCACCTGGCTGCCGACGATGGGCCAGACCCGTTTCCCCGTCTACGACCTGGTCTCCACCTGGTACCACGAGGGCGTTCCGGGCCACCACCTCCAGCTGGCGCAGTGGACGCACGTGGCGGACCAGCTGTCCCGCTACCAGGCCAGCGTCGGCCTCGTCAGCGCCAACGCCGAGGGCTGGGCGCTGTACGCGGAGCGGCTCATGGACGAGCTGGGCTACCTCAAGGACGCCGAGCAGCGCCTCGGTTACCTGGACTGCCAGATGATGCGCGCCGCGCGGGTCATCGTGGACATCGGCATGCACCTGGGTCTGGAGATCCCGGCGGATTCGCCGTTCCACCCGGGCGAGCGCTGGACCGTGGACCTGGCGCAGGAGTTCTTCGGCCTGCACAGCGGCCGGCCGGGCGACTTCGTCGAGAGCGAGCTGACCCGCTACCTGTCCATGCCGGGCCAGGCGATCGGCTACAAGCTGGGCGAGCGCGCCTGGCTGCTGGGCCGCGACAACGCGCGTGCCGCGCACGGTGATTCCTTCGACCTGAAGGCCTGGCACATGGCGGCCCTGTCCCAGGGTTCGCTGGGCCTGGACGACCTGGTGGACGAGCTGTCGAAGCTCTGACCGCCGGGATCCGCACCACGGACGGGCGGACGGGCCGGCTCCGCGAGGGAGCCGGCCCGTCCGTCCGTGCAAGCGTCGGCCGGTCTTCAGCAGCCGGTCTTCAGCAGCCGCAGTCGTCGGAGTCCGTGGGGGCGGTCAGCGGGTCGGCCTCGGCGCGCTGCTCGCGGCCCTGCCAGGTCTCGACCTCGAAGCCCTCGCGGATCCAGTACTCGATGCCGCCGAGCATCTCCTTGACCTGGAACCCGAGCTGGGCCAGGGCGAGCGCGGAGCGGGTGCCGCCGTTGCAGGCGGGGCCCCAGCAGTACGTCACCACGGGAACGTTCTTGTCGAGGAGGCGCTCCGCCTGCTCGGCGACGAGGGCGTTCGGGAGGTGGACGGCCCCGGGCACGTGGGCCTGGTCCCAGGAGGGGGTGGAACGGGAGTCGACGAGCTGGAAGCCGAGCTCGGCGCCCTCCTCCCGGTGGGCCTTGAAGGCGGCGGCGACGTCCGAGACGTCGGCGTGGAAGGCGAGGGCGGCCGCGAAGTAAGCGGCGGCCGCGGCCGGTGCGGCCGGGGGGACCCGCAGGACGGGGTTGGCGGAAACCGGGGAGTTCGTGGTCGTCATACCGAGAAATCTACAATTTGTTGATCACGTCCCGGAGAGGGCCTCCCCCGGAGGACCGACATGTCCACGGGGGCCGCTTTCACCCCGTTGACCAGGTGTTTCAGCCTGTTCCGCCCGCCGTGCGGTGCCGTACCACCGAGCCTCCGCGCTGCTTGACGATCTCCAGCTGGGCCTGCACCCGGGTCCGCAGGTCGGCGACGTGGCTCACGATGCCGACGCTGCGGTCGCGTTCGCGCAGCGAGTCCAGCACGTCGAGCACCTCGTCCAGCGCCTGGTCGTCGAGGCTGCCGAAGCCCTCGTCGATGAAGAGGGTGTCGAGCCGCATGCCGCCCGCCTCGTCGGTGACCACGTCGGCCAGGCCCAGCGCGAGGGCGAGCGAGGCGAAGAAGGTCTCGCCGCCGGAGAGCGTGGCGGTGTCCCGCTCGCTGCCGGTCCAGGCGTCGACCACGTGCAGCCCGAGTCCGGAACGCCCTCGTCCGCTCGCCTTGGCGTCCGAGTGCAGCAGGGTGTAGCGGCCGCCCGACATGCGCAGCAGCCGTACCGTGGCCGCAGCGGCGACCTGTTCGAGCCGGGCCGCGAGCACGTAGGCCTCCAGCCGCATCTTGCGCTCGTTGTCCGCGGAGGTGCCCGCGGTGAGCCCGGCGAGCCGGGCCACCCGTTCGTAGGCCTCGCGCAGCGGTCCCAGGGAGCGCAGCTCCCGCTCCGCCTGGAGGGAGAGCCCGTCGAGGTCCTTGCACCGGACCCGGGCCGCGTCCACGGCGGACCCGGCCGTACGAAGCTTCGCGGCGGCCAGCGCCGCATACGCCTCGGCCGCCTCCGGCGCGGCCGGGGGCAGGGCCGCCGCCGCGGCGGTGTCGCTCTCGCCGAGGCGGTCGGCCAGCATGGCCTCCTCCGCCTGCCAGGCGTCCGTGCGGCGTTGGAGCGCGCTGCGTTCGTACTCGGGGAGCACGGCCTCGGCCGCCTCCTCGGTGGTGTCGAAGCCGGCCTTGAAGGCGGCGTCGGCGAGCTGGTCGTCGGCTTCCTTCAGCCGGGCGGCGGTGGTCTCGGCCCGGCGCAGCGAGGCGGCCGCCGCCGTGACCATGCGGACCCGGTCCTCCAGGACTCCGGCGCGGGCCGCGACGCTGGGAGCGTCCGCCCGCACGAGGGCCAGCTCCGCTTCCAGCGAGGCCTGTTCCCGGTCGAGCGCCTCGCGGCGCGAGGCCCTGGCTGCGGCCCGGGCCTCGGCTTCGCTGCGCTCGGCACTGCGCACGGCGTGCTCCCGCTCGGCGCGGGCCAGCCGCTCGCGGGCGGTGTGCAGTCCGGCGGCCGCGGCGTGCGCCTCGGCGTGACGGGTACTCAGCCCGGAGGTGAGTTCCAGGAGTTCGGCGGTGGTGGCCTCACCCGCGGCGGCCGCGGCCTCGGCGCGGGCCTCCCGGACGGCGGCCAGCCTGCGCTCGACGCCGGCCCTGCGCTCCTCGGCCCCCTCGAAGCGGGCCTGCGCCGCCTCCTCGGCGGCCCGGTCGACGTGACCGGGGGCGGGCCGGGCCGGAGCGGGATGCTCCGCTGCCCCGCACACGGTGCAGGGCTCCCCCGCCACCAGGGCGGCGGCGAGTTCGGCGGCGATCCCGCGCAGCCGGGTCTCCTTGAGCTCGAGCCAACGCTCCCGGGCGGCGGCCGACTCCTCGCGGGCGGTGAGCAGTTCGCCCGAGGCCTGCTCCGCGTCGGCGTCGAGGGCGTCGCGCCGCCGGGCGGCGTGCAGGTGCAGCCGGGCGGGCTCCAGCTTGCCGGCGAGCTGCTCGGCCAGGGTCGCGGCCTGCTGGGCGGCGTCCGCGCGCCCGGACAGCTCGGTCCGGGTGGCATCCCAGCGGCCGAGCCACTCGGCGGTCTCCTGCTGCTGCTCCTCGGCGGCCCGGGACTCCCGTTCCAGGTCGGCCCGTTCGCGGCCGATCTCGGCGCTGCGCTGCTCGGAGCGGCGGGCGGCTCCGAGGGCTCCCAGATCCTCGCGCAGCCGCTGCTCGACCGCGGCCAGCTGCTCGGTCCCCGCCTCGGCGAGCTGCGGCGGCAGCTCCGCCCGGGCCACCGACTCCGCGTGCGCGGCGGCCATGTGGGCGCCGGCGGCGGCTCCGCGCAGCTCCAGGGCGGGGGCGACCAGGGCTCCGCGCCGGGCCCGGTCGAGCAGGGCGCGCACCCGCTCCCGCTCCGGACCGGCCTCGGTGAGCAGGGCCGCCCGACGGGTGGTCTCCGCGTGTCGGCGCTGCAGCCGGTCGAGCTCCCGCTCCTCCTCGGCGGCCCGCCGGGCGGCGTGGTACCGCCCCTCGACGGCGGCGAGGGCGTACTCGGCGACGGTGAGCCGCTCCCGGGCGGAGCAGCGCGCGACGGCGGCCCAGGCCCGGATCGCCCCGGCCAGCCCGGGATCGCCCGGCTGGTGCCGGGGCAGCGGCCAGGCGCGCAGGTCGGCGGCGTCCCCGGCGGCCTGGGCGAGCCGCTGGGCGGTGTGCAGCACCTGCTCGTCACCGGCGCGGACCTTTGCCTCGGCGGCGCGACGGCGCTCGCCGAGGAGGGTTTCGACGGCGGCGAAGCGGCGGGTGTCGAAGAGCCGGCCCAGCAGTCGGCCGCGTGCCACTTCGTCGGCCCGCAGGAAGCGCGCGAACTCCCCTTGCGGCAACAGCACGACCTGGCAGAACTGCTCGCGGCTCATGCCGAGCAGCTGCTCGATCTCCTCACCGATCTCCTGGTGGGACCGGCTCAGCGCGTCCCACTTCTCCCCGTCGTACTCGCGCAGCCAGCTCTGCGCCTTGTCCTTCGTCGTCCCGGTGCCGCGCTTCTTGGGCCGGTCCTGTTCGGGGCGCCGGGTGATCTCCAGGCGCCGCCCGGCCGCGGTGAGTTCGAGGGTGATCTCGGTCGGGGTGTCGGAGGCCGCGTGATCGCTGCGCAGGCTGGTGCCCGGGGCCTGCCGGGAGCCGGGGACGGATCCGTACAGGGCGTAGCAGACGGCGTCCAGGACGGAGGTCTTGCCCGCGCCGGTGGGACCGTGCAGCAGGAAGATCCCGGCGCCGGAGAGGGCGTCGAAGTCGATCTCCTGGGGTTCCGCGAAGGGCCCGAAGGCGGTGATGCGCAGCCGGTGCAGCCTCATCGGTGGGTCTCCTGCCGGCTGTCCTCGGCCCGTACCTCGTCGAAGGCACCTTGGAGGACGTCCCGTTCGGCCTCGTCGGAGAAGCCACCGCCCCCGCGCACGTGGGCGACGAAGTCCTCGGCGATCTCCCGGTCGCTGCGGCCCTTGAGGCGCTGGGCATAGGACCCGCCGGCGTCCTCGCTACGGCCCTCGGGGTCGAAGGCGAGGCTCAGAACATGGGGGAACCGCGCGGCGAGCCGGGCCATGGGGTCCTCGGGCCGAATGGCGTCGGTGAGGGTGGCTTCCACCCAACAGTCCTCGTACCGGGCGTACGCCCCCTCGGAGAGCAGCTCCTCCAGGGGCCCCCGCACCCGGGCCAGCCCGCGCGGCACGGGGGTGTCGACCCGCTCGGCACTCACGATCTCCCCGCCCTCCCCCATCTCCACGAGCCACATGCTCTTGCGCTGATCGGCTTCGGAGAAGGAGTACGCGAGCGGGGAGCCGGAGTAGCGGACCCGTTCGTTGATCGTCTGGCAGCCGTGCAGGTGGCCGAGGGCGGCGTAGTCGACCCCGTCGAAGACGGAGGCCGGCACGGCCTCTACGCCCCCGACGGTGATGTCGCGCTCACTGTCACTGGCCTGCCCGCCGGTGACGAAGGCATGGGCGAGCACAACAGACCGCGTCCCGGGCGCCCGCTCGGCCAGATCCGCCCGGATCCGGTCCATGGCCGCACCGAGCACGGCCTCGTGGCTCACCTTCCCGGCACCGAACTCGTCCTTGACCAGCGCGGGCTCCAGGTACGGCAGGCCGTACAACGCCACGTCACCGTGTACGTCGGCCAGCACCACGGGGTCGGCACACCCGGCGGGGTCGGTCCTGAGATGGATCCCGGCCCGTCCGATCAGCCCGGCCGCGACACCGAGTCGGCGGGCGGAGTCATGGTTCCCGGAGATCATCACGGTGGGCACACCAAGATCGGCGAGCCGGTGCAGGGCCTGGTCGTACAGCTCCACGGCAGGCAGCGGAGGGACGGCCCGGTCATAGACGTCACCGGCCACAAGCACGGCGTCGACCTCGTGCTCCCGCACGGTCTCGACGAGGTGATCGATAAAAACGGCCTGGGCACCGAGCAGGTTCACGCGGTGGAAGCTCCGCCCCAGATGCCAGTCGGAGGTGTGCAGGAACTTCACTCGCCGGCACCGCCGCGCATACCGTCTCCCCCTGCTGGATGACCCCGCCGGCCGGACCGCGCCGGCCGGACCCTGAACCCCTCTACGCTAACGCCTCCCCGGCGTCGCTCCGTCCCCTTCGTCCCTTCGCCCCCTCGGCAGTCAGGGCGCGTACGTCTCCCCGCCCGGGGTGAGGGTGGCGCTGCCGGCGGTGCTGTCGGCGAGCCAGGCCTCGAAGGCGGGCAGGTCCGCCTCGGGCAGGGCGACCTCGATCTCCACGGCGGCCCCGTAGCGCACGTCGACCACGGTCCTGCCGGTGGAGCGCAGGTCGTTCTCGGTCTTGCCGGCCCGCTGGTGGTCGACGGTGACGGTGACCAGCCGGTACCGGTGCCGGGTGACGGTGCCGAGCACGTCGAGGGCCTCTCCGACGACCCCGCCGTAGGCACGGATGAGCCCGCCGGCGCCGAGCTTCACGCCGCCGTAGTAGCGGGTGACGACGGCGACGGCGTAGCGGATGTCCCGGCGCGTGAGCATCTGCAGCATCGGCACCCCGGCGGTGCCGCCGGGCTCGCCGTCGTCGCTGGCCTTCTGCACGGAGGCGTCGGCGCCGATGACGTAGGCGAAGCAGTTGTGCGAGGCGGTGGGGTGCTCCTTGCGGATCCGGGCGACGAACTCCTGCGCCTCCCGCTCGGTCGCCGCGGGCGCGAGCGCGCACAGGAACCGGGAGCGATTGATCTCGGACTCGTGCACACCCTCACGGGCCACCGTCACGTACTGGTCTGCCTTCACCCGTCCACCCTAAGCCGTGGCCCAGGCCGGACCGGCCGGAGGAGAACCGGGCGCCCTGCTGACCCGCCTCGGCCGTTGACCCACTGACCACGAAGGCGGGCGCGGCTGCCGCCGGACCCGGGACCGCCCACTGCTCCGGGGGCCGGACCCAGGGAGCGAAGCGCTGATCGGGGCCCGCGTCCTCGCGTCAGTACCGCAGGACCGTTTCCCGGGCGATGTCGAGGCGCCCGGCGGCGATGGGGCACGAGACCGGCTCCTGCCCGCCTCCATCGGCCTCGAAGGCGACCACGACCGGCGGCTCCTCGCCGGGCCGGCGCGTGATCTTCAGGAGTTCGTCGGGCGGCGGGGCCCGGAAGACCGGATCGAGAGAGCGGCTTGACGAGTGAGGACCCTGAGGCGCCTACGGGGAATCCGACATGCGTCTTTTCTGTTGATCGAGCTGGCGGCAATCAGCGGTCAGACGCAGCAGGACCAGCAGCAGGAGGCGGCACGCGTGTACGGCGATCCGGGAACCATCCGCAAGATCCTCACCGAGCTCGGCGACACCTGGGCCGTGGTGGGCCTGTCCAACAACCGGGACCGGGCCGCGTACCGCGTGGCCGAGGTCCTCCAGCAGTACGGCAAGCGCGTGATCCCCGTGCACCCCAAGGCGGAGACGGTCCACGGCGAGCAGGGCTACCCGTCGCTGGAGGCCATCCCGTTCAAGGTGGACGTGGTGGACGTCTTCGTGAACAGCGCCCTTGCGGGTGCGGTCGCCGACGAGGCCGTCGCGAAGGGGGCGGAGGCGGTCTGGTTCCAGCTGAACGTGGTCGACGAGGCCGCCGCCGCCCGTACCCGCGCGGCCGGGCTGGACATGATCATGGACCGCTGCCCGGCGATCGAGATCCCCGCCCTCTGAGGCCCCGGGGGCCCTCCCGGGCTTCAACCCTTTCAACGCGGCTCAAGTATCCAAACCGCCCAAACGGTACGAATACTTGAGACCGCGCCTCCCCGTCGGGGTCTGCCGCGCACCTCAGGCCGACCGCGACCAGGGAGTCCCGCCGTGATCAGTCATGCCCACAGCCATGCCCCCAGCGATGTCCACAGCCACGCCCGGATCGCCGTGCTCGACCTCGACGGGACCCTGGTGGAGGGCGCCGACGAGCTCGTACGGCTCCTGCACGCGGCCGGGCTGCGGACGGTGCTGATCTCGGGGAGCCCGTACGAGATCGTCCGGCGCGCGGCGGCGGAGCTGGGCATCGGCGGGGCCCACGGGAGCGGGCCGAGTTCCGCCGCGGCCGCTGCACCGGAACCCTCACCACGGCGCCGGCCCTGCCCGGCGGCAAGCGTGCGCCGTCTGCCAGGACCTGATCGCGACGCACCCGGTGCCGGGCGCGGCAAGCCGCGAAGCGAACCGCGACGCCGGCCTGGGGGTCGCCGGCTCGCGCTGACCCCGCCGCGGACACGCGCGGGCCGTCAGCCGCGGGCGGTCAGCCGTGGGCGGTCACCGGCGGGATGGAGACCGCCATGGTCATCTCCATCGGACCGGGCCCCTCGTTGCGGTAGGCGTGCGCGGCGTCCGCCTCGAAGGAGACGGCCCCGCCGGCCGGTACGGCGTACGTCTCGTCCGCGACCACCAGCGTCAGCTCGCCCACCGTGACGTGCAGCATCTCGAAGGTGCCCGGCGGGTGCGGGTCCGAGGCGGTCCCCTCGCCGGGCTCCAGTCGGTAGGTCCACATCTCCACCGGCCCGCGCCGGTCGTCGCCGAGCAGCATGCTCGCGCCGCTGCCGCCCTCGGTGGACCACATCCGCACCCCTTGCCCCGGCAGCACCACCTTCACCCGCGGACCGCGGTCGTGGTCGAGCAGGGTGGTGATGCTGACGCCGAGCGCGTCGGCGAGTTTGACCGTCGTGCCGACACTGGGGTTCGTACGGGCCTGCTCGATCTGGATGATCATGCCCCGGCTCACCCCCGCACGGGCGGCGAGGGCCTCCAGGGTGAACCCGCGCTCCCCGCGCCAGCGCTTGAGGTTGCGGCCGAGTGCCTGGGTGAGCTGTTCGAGGTCCGACACCGTTCCATCCACTCCGTACAATATTTTGGATGACAGGGTTCAATAGACTGAACTATCGTGCGCTGTACTTCACGTGTACTTCATCGTGTACTCCACCGTCCAACGCACTGTACTGCGAGGCCTGCCATGACCGCCCTGTTCGCCTTGGCCACCGCCGCCCTGTGGGGCCTCGCCGACTTCGGCGGTGGGCTGCTCACCCGCCGGATACCGGCCCTCACGGTGGTCGTGGCCTCCCAGGTCCTCGCCGTCCTCGTCCTGGGCGCGGTGGTCCTGGGCACCGGCGCCTGGCGCGAGGCCGGACCGCAGCTCTGGTTCGCGGTGGGGGCGGGGCTGGTCGGTCCGGTCGCGATGCTCAGCTTCTACAAGGCCCTCGCCCTCGGCCCGATGGGCGTGGTCTCCCCGCTCGGATCCCTCGGCGTGGTGGTGCCGATGGGCGCGGGACTGCTCCTGGGCGAGCGGCCCGGCGCCGCCCAGCTCGCCGGGATCGCGGTGGCCGTCGTGGGCATCGTCCTCGCGGGCGGACCCGAGCTGCGCGGCGCTCCCGTGCAGCGACAGGCCGTCGTCCTCACCCTCGTCGCGGCCTTCGGCTTCGGCGCGGTGATGGCCCTGATCGCCCCCGCCTCCTCCTCCGTGCCCGGTCTGTTCCTCGCGCTGTTCGTCCAGCGCGTCACCAACGTCGCCGTCGGCGGCACGGCCCTGTGGGTGCGGACCCGGCGCGGCGTCCCGGCCCTCCCGGCGGGTACGGGCGGCCGGCGGATCCTCTGGGCGCTGCTGCCGGCGCTCGCCTTCGTCGGACTCGCCGACGTCGCGGCGAACGGCACCTACTCCATCGCCGCCCAGCACGGCCCGGTCACCACCGCCGCCGTACTCTCCTCCCTCTACCCGGTGATCACCGCCCTGGCCGCCTTCGCCGTCCTCAAGGAACGCCTGCGCACCGTCCAGGCGGCGGGCGCGGGCCTGGCCCTCGCGGGCACGGTCCTCCTGGCAGCGGGCTAGGGCCTCCTGGGCACCCCTCTCCTGCACGGAGGTGCGACACCGCCGCCCCGCGCCCGTCCCGCCCTCCCGTCCGGCATGCCCGGACCAAGCCCCGCCACCGCGCGGGGCTTTGGTGCGTCACAGACCGGTCACAGGCACCACACAGCCGCCGCGACCCGGACAGAGTGGCGCGATGCGCACACACCGCCCCGCCGTCGCACTCGCACTCGCCGCCGCAGGCCTCCTCGCCCTCACCGGCTGTTCGGAGGTACTCACCAGCGAGCCCAAGCCCGACGCCAAGCCCGTCTCCTCGCCGTCCGCCGCACCCAGCACGGCGCCCACCAGCGCAGCCACCACCGCAGCCCCACCCGCACCCGCACCCGCACCCGTGGGCAGCAAGTCCGCCGCGCCGGCCTCCACTCCGCCGGCAGCCCCGGCACCGGCACCCGCCCGGGCCGCCGTACCCAACGGCGTCGGTCAGGTCCTGCAGACCGCTCAGGACGACGCGCAGGCCGCAGGGTTCTTCCTCCTCGGCTCCACCGACGCCCTCGGCCGGAACCGCATGCAGGTGCTCGACCGGAACTGGAAGGTCTGCTCACAGGCGCCTTCCGCCGGCACACAGGCCGCCACCGGCACGAAGATCGTGTTCAACACGGTCAAGCTCGAAGAGACCTGCCCCTGACCCGCCGGCGCCTGCCGACCGGCGACCGGCGACCGGACAGCAGGCGCGGCGTTCACTCCGGCTCGGCCATGTCCGCCAGTGCGCGCAGCTGGTCCGGTGTCACCCCGTCGGGGATCGGGACCGGCGCCGGGGTGCGCAGCGGTGGCTGCCAGCCCGTCTCGGGGTCCCAGCGGCGGACGATGCGCGCCGGCGCCCCCGCCACCACGGCGTGGTCCGGCACCTCGCCCCGTACGACGGCGCCTGCCGCCACCACGACGTTGCGGCCCAGCCGCGCCCCCGGCAGGATCACCGCGCCGGTCCCCAGCCAGCAGCCCGGGCCGATCTCCACCGGGGCGCTGCGCGGCCACTGCTTGCCGACGGGCTCGTGCGGGTCGTCGTAGCTGTGGTTGGTGGAGGTGATGTACACCCCGGGACCGCAGAAGGTGTCGTTGCCGATCGTGATCCGGGTGTCGGCGATGACGTGGCTGTCACGGCCGATGACCACGCCGTTGCCGAGGACCAGCATCGGCTCGGCGCCGAGGTCGAGGTCCGGCATCATCCCGGCGGTGAGCGTGACCTGTTCCCCGATGATGCAGTGGTCGCCGAGCCGGATCCAGGGCGCGCCGAAGACCGTGCCCTGCGGGAAGGCGAGCCGGGTGCCGTGCCCGATCGCGCCGAAGCGCAGCCCTCCGGGGGTCTCGGCGGTGACCGCGCCGGCCTGCTGCATCCAGCGCCAGCCCGCGTGGACCGCGCGCCCGGCGAGCCGGCGGCGCAGCGCCGTCAGGGAAGAGAGCGCCGTCTGAGAAGAGAACGTGTTCTGGTTCTTCGCCACCGGGTCACCGTAGCGCGCCGGGAGCCCGGGCCGCGCCGTGATCTTCACCCCATCCCCGGGGGTGCGGGCGGCGTGGCCTACGGTTCCGGTAGCGCGACGCGACGTACCGGAAGAGGAAGAGAACACATGACGCAGCAGGCGGCCCAGGCACTCGTGGCGGGTGTCGGCGGGAAGAACCCCGAGATCGACCCGACGGCGTTCACCGCTCCCACCTCCGTCGTGGTCGGGGACGCGCGCCTCGGCGCGGGCTCGAGCATCTGGTACTCGGCCGTGCTCCGCGCGGACTGCGGGCCGATCACGCTCGGTGCCGACAGCAACGTGCAGGACAACTGCACCGTGCACGTGGACCCCGGTTTCCCGGTCTCCATCGGCGAGCGCGTCTCCATCGGGCACAACGCCGTCGTGCACGGCTGCACGGTCGAGGACGACTGCCTGATCGGGATGGGTGCGACGGTCCTCAACGGCGCGGTGATCGGCGCCGGCTCGCTGGTGGCCGCCCAGGCGCTGGTCCCGCAGGGCATGATCGTCCCGCCCGGCTCGCTGGTCGCCGGCGTACCGGCGAAGGTGCGGCGCGAGCTGACCGCGGAGGAGCGCGAGGGCATCAAGGTCAACGCCCTCATGTACACCGAGCTGGCCAAGCAGCACAGCGCCTCGGTGGCCCCGGGCGCGTAGCGGGCGCTGCCACCCCGTGCTCGCCGGCGCCCCGCGCTCGCCCCCTCCGCCGGCGATGCCGCGCCCGCCCTCGGGCCCGGCGGAGGAGGGGCGAGGCTCTCAGTCGGTGAGCACGGTCGGAGCGGCCGAAGCCTGCCCCGGCACCTCAGCCGTGTCCGGGGCCGCAGTCGCAGCCGCGTCGGCACCGGCCTCGACCCGCGCCGCCGCGGCCGCCTTCTTCATCCGTCCGCGCACCACCACGGTCATGGCGAGCCCGCAGACGAGGGCCAGGGCGAGGGCCACCCACGAGAACCCCTTCAGCCAGGGCTCGGCGACGATCCCGATCGAGTAGATGACGGCCGTCGTACCGCCCGCCCACAGGATCCCGCCGAGGACGTTCGCGATCAGGAACCGCCAGTACGGCATGTGCAGCACGCCCGCCAGCGGCCCCGCGAAGATCCGCAGCAGTGCCACGAACCGCCCGAAGAAGACGGCCCACATGCCCCACTTGTCGAAGGAGCGCTCCGCCATGGCCACCTGGTCCGGCCCGAAGTGCTTGGGGAAGCGCCGGCCCAGCCGCTCCAGCATCGGCTTCCCGCCCCTGCGCCCGATCGCGTAACCGATCGAGTCGCCCACGATCGCCCCGGTGGTCGCGCAGATGCCCAGCACCACGGGGTCGATGTGCCCCTGCTGCGAGGCCAGCAGTGCCGAGCTGACCAGGACGATCTCCCCCGGCAGCGGGATGCCGAGGCTTTCCAGTCCGATGACGAGCCCCACCAGGAGGTAGATGCTGACCGCCGGAATCGTCTCCAGCCATTCCTGGATGTGCACCGGTACGTCCTCCCGAGTTGTTCCGCCCGGCCCGCCCCCTGTGGCGGACCGAACGGGCAGCCTATCCGGTCGCCACCACAGCCTTTGCCCGCAGCGGCAGTTCGCGCGAGGAACGCCCCGCGAACACTGCGCGGCGTCCCGTCCCCACCACCCACGCGTCCCGCCCGGGATCCCAGGAGGACAGGGTGCGCGCGTCGAGGTCCATGACGATCCGCCGCTCCTCGCCGGGTTCGAGGGTGAGGCGCCGGTACCCGGCCAGCGCCCGGACCGGCTGGTCCAGCTTCAGGTCCGGGGACGGGCCCACGTAGACCTGGGCCACCTCCGTGCCCGTCCGGCGTCCGGTGTTGCGGACGGTGAACTCCACGCGCAGCCCGCCGTGCTTCCCGTGCGCGCCGCCCCGCCGGACCGCCAGCTTCTCGTACGCCCACGTCGTGTACGAGAGCCCGTGCCCGAAGGCGAACAGCGGAGCCACCCGCTGCTGGTCGTACCAGCGGTGACCCACGTGCACCCCCTCGGTGTACTCCTGCCGCCCGCCCACCCCCGGGTAGCGCACCGGGTCCGCGCCGACCGGGGTCGCCCGCTCGTCGGCCGGGAAGGTCTGGGTGAGGCGGCCGCCCGGGTCCGCGTCGCCGAAGAGCACGTCGGCGGTGGCGGCCGCGCCCTCCTGCCCCGGGTAGTACATCTGGAGGACCGCTCCGGTACGCGGGAGCCACGGCATGGTGGTACCGGACGAGGTGTTGAGCACGACCGTGGTGCGCGGGTTGGCGGCGGCGACGGCCTCGATCAGCGCCGCCTGGCCGCCGGGGAGCCCCAGGGAGGTGCGGTCGCTGCCCTCGGTGGCGTCCTCGTAGGCGAACAGCACCACGCTACGGGCCGCCTTGGCCGCCTTGACGGCCTCGGCGAGGTCGGCGGCCCGGGTCGCCTTCGTCGTGTGCCGCAGCCGCAGCCGCTGCCCCTCGGGTCCGCCCTCGGCGAAGACGGCGAGGCGGTGTTCGCCCGCCTTGAGCGCCAGGGTGCGGCGGCGCACGGTGCGGCCGTCGGGCGCTGCACCGAGCAGTCCGCCGGCGAACTGCTCGGCCACGCCCTGCCGTACGGGGAAGAGCTCCTCCCCGTCGAGCCGGACGGCCGGCCGTTTCCCGGTGTAGTGGACGAGCAGGGTCCACTCGTCGTCGGCGGCCAGCCGGAAGGTCCCCTCGTAGCCCCAGGTGCGCCCGGGTGCCACCGCCCGGTCGTCGAGGCCGGCGTCGGGCGTCAGCAGTTTCGCCGGCAGCGGGCGCCCGTAGAGGTCCTCGCCGAGCGCGTAGCCCACCGTGGAGCCGCTCCCGGCCCGCCGCCGGATCTCGTCGAGGGGTGCGGCGGCCGCGTCCGGCACCACGTGGGCGCTTCCGCCGCCGCCGACGAAGGGGGTCCGCCCGGTGGGGCCGATCACGGCGATGGAGCGGGCGGCGGGGCCCGTCAGCGGCAGGGTGGCCCGCTCGTTGCGCAGCAGGACCGCTCCGGCGGTGGCGATCTGCCGTGCGGTGCGGGCCCCGGCGGCGGCGTCCCGGGCGGGCCGGGCGGCGGGGTGCCCGGCGAGCAGTCCGAAGCGGTCCATGGTGGTCAGGATCCGGCGTACGGCGAGGTCCACGGTGTCCTCGTGGACGGAGCCGCCGCGCACCGCCTCGCGCAGCGGGGCGCCGTAGTGGGTGCCCGCGGGCATCTCCATGTCGAGGCCGGCGCCGATCGAGGCGACGGTGCTGTGGGTGGCGTCCCAGTCCGACATCACCCAGCCGTCGAACCCCCAGCGCCCGCGGAGCAGTTCGTCGAGGAGCGGCTTGTTCTCGCAGGCGTAGACCCCGTTGACCTTGTTGTAGGCGCCCATCACGGCACCGGCCCCGGCGGCCACGGCGGCTTCGAAGCCCCGTAGCTCCGTCTCGTGGAGGGTCTGTTCGGTGGCGATCACGTCGACGGTGTCGCGACCCTTCTCCTGGTTGTTGAGCGCGAAGTGCTTGACGGTGGCGATGAGCCCCTCGTCCTGGATGCCCCGGACGACTTCGGCGACCAGGTCGGCCGTCAGCTTCGGATCCTCCGAGAACGTCTCGAAGTTCCGTCCGGCGTACGGGGTGCGGATGAGGTTGGCCATCGGCGAGAGGAGCACGTCGATGCCGAGCGCCCGGCCCTCGCGGCCGATGACCCGCCCGTACGCGCGGGCGAGCGCCGGGTCGAAGGCGGAGGCGAGCAGGACCGGCGCGGGCAGCGCGGTGGCGGGCTTGGCGACGCGCACCCCTGCCGGACCGTCGGCGAGGCGGAGCGCCGGGATGCCCAGGCGCGCGATGCCCGGCACGTAGCCGGCCTGGCCGAGCGGTTCCGGGTCCGGGCCGCCGTGCAGCAGGACGGTCTTCTCCTCCAGGGTGAGCCGGTCCAGCAGGGCGTCGATCCGGGCGGCGCTGCCGGCCGCGGGAGCGGCGGCGGGGGACGCCCCGGAGGCGGAGGCCCTACGGGGCTGCGCGCCGGGCGGCGGCGCCGGTACGCAGGAGGCCGCGCCGAGGGCGGCGCCCATCGCCCCGAGGAGGCGCATCGCACGGCGTCTGGACACGGCCTCGCTCATGGGCGCTCCCTGCGGCGTGGGCATCGGCGTCAGGTGGCGGGAGCGGCCCGCGCCGGACCGCTCCCGCCGCCCACTGTGCGCCGATCGCCGCGCGGGCCCGCTTCAGGCGCGCCACCGCGACGCCGATGTTCAGCCCTGCGGCGGCGGCCGCCCGATGTTCAGCCCTGTGGCAGCGGCCGCCCGAGCTCGACAAACACCGAAGCTCAGCCCTGCGGCGGCTGCGACCCGAGGTCGACCTCGCGGCGGGGCTCGTCCTGGAGCTGGACCCGTGCCTCGGTGCGGTGGCCGCGCTCGATGTAGTCCCGTACGACGGCCTCGACCGCGTCCTGGGGCGAACCGATCCCGGCGAGGACCATCACCTCCACCACGAGCTCGGCGTCGAGGCTGATGCTGATCTTGGCTCGGCCCGGCACGGGACCCCCTCCATCCGTCGTCGGAGGAGGGACTCTAGCGGGCTCAGGTCTTGGGGCGCAGCGTCCGGGGCCACCCGCGCAGAACCGCAAGCGGCCGCTGGCAAGTTCACCGTCCGGCCGGCGGGAGCACGCCCTTCTTCCGGGCCTCCGCGATCCACCGGCCGGCGGTCGCTTCCGACTTCGCCCACCGGGTGGCGATGGCACGCCGCGGTGGGATGTTGCGCTCGGTCGCCCACCGGTAGACCTCGGCGACCTTGGCGATGTGCTCGTCGGCGCCCCCGTACGGGCGACCCTCGGCGGCCGGCGCGGGCTGAACCTCGCCGGCGATCTCGGCGGTCCGGGCTTCGGCGGCAACCCGGAGCAGCCGGTCCAGGGGGAGCCGGCGCAGCCATGTCGCGGTCACCGGCTGGTCGTTCGGCGCCTTGACGTAGAACCCGTTCGGCTTCGAGCCGCCCGTGGGGAAGCCGATGATGAAGCTGTGGCCCTCGAAGCCCGGGAAGTCCTCCACCGTGACCCCGCTCCCACTGTTCTTGATCCTCACGCCTCACCTCTCACCACAAATTTGATCGCTCGCTTGTCTCAGACGCGTGCAACTTTGATGCGGGTATGCCACCATGATGCCGCCCCTGCCGCATTGCGCCGCACCGCATGACCTGGGGAAACCATCCTTTTCGCAAGGACCCCGCATGTCTGAGTACCCGCAGCAGCCCTACCCTCAGCAGCCCCCGCAGTACCCCGCCCCGAAGCAGGGGATGTCGACCGGCAAGAAGATCGCCCTCGGTTGCGGCATTCCCACCGTCCTGGGTCTCGTCCTCGTCGGCGGCTGCACGGCCATCGTCGGCAAGGCCGCCGACGACGTGTCCAAGGAGATCGACAAGTCCTCCGACAGCTCCATCGTCCAGCCCGAGGGGGCGAAGCCGTCCGGCGGCGGCCCGGTCGACGCCGAGCCCGACATCACCAAGGACGTCGCCGTCAAGTCCTGCAAGGTCGCCCCGACGAACTACGGCACCAAGGAGGTCGAGGTCGAGCTGGAGTTCACCAACTCCGGCGAGCGCCGGTACTCCTACGTGGCGGAGGGCGAGGTGCTCGTGAACGGCGAGAAGAAGGCCGACATCACGTCCTTCGCGCAGAACCTCGACAAGGGCCAGAAGTACACCGACGACAAGGCGGGCAGCGGAGCGTACGACGTCGCCGACAAGCTCAAGGCCGGCGACAAGCTCGAATGCAAGCTCATCAAGGTCAGCCGCAACTCCTTCTGATCCGCCGACCGAGGGAGCCCGCCCCCGCAATGACGGGTCGGGTTTTCTCGTGCAGTTGCCGCGCGACAATCCCCCGAAGGAGAGCGTCATGTCCACGCCGCCGAGCCCGGACCAGATACCGCCACAGCCCACCTACGGGTACCCGCAGCCCGGATTGCCCGCCGCCCCGGCGTGGCCGGCCCCCGCCGCACCGTCCAACAAGTGGCCCACCTCGGCCAAGGTCGTCACCGGCTGCGCCGCGGCGGCTCTGGTCATCATGGGGACCGTACTGGCCACCGTGTCCCTGACCGGAGGCACCGAGAACAGCACGGCCGCCGCACAGGAGACCTCGACACCCAGCCCGACGCCGACGCCGACACCCACGGTCACCCCGACGCCGACGGTCACCCCGACGCCGACGCCGGTGCGCCCGATCACCCCCACACCGAGCCACACCTACAGCTCCACCGACGAAGCGATGGCACGCCTGGGGTGGGCGGGAATGGACGCGGCAGGACACAAGACGGTGTGCGACGGCTACCTCATGTTCAGCCGGGAAAAGCTCATCGAGACCCTCGGGAAGTCGTACAAGGAGAGCGGTATCACCGCCAACCCCGGAGCCATGTACGACATCGTCATGGTCCAGGAATGCCCCAAGCCCTGATGTGCTCAGCGTCTGAGCAGAACGTCATTTCCCCTGGTCCTTGGGGCGCAGCGTCCAGACCACGGTCCTTGGGGGTCCTGGATCTTGCACCTGGGGCGCATTCGGCGAGTCCGTCGCCGACTTGGACACTTCCACCACCGGCAGCCACAGCACCCGCCGAAGGAGCACCACATGAGCGACCACCAGGCCCTCGTCCTCAAGCTCAGCGCCCGCAAAGAGCTGGACTGGGACAAGCGAATCGACCCCTTGAACCGTGAGGCCAACGGGTGGAAGGAGGGCATGTCCCTCCAGGACGTCTACGACACCAACCGCGGAATCTGGCGGATCGCCGCCGAGAAGCTCGCCCCCTGCGAGTACGTCCTGTTCTGCGCCTACGGCCAGGTCCGCCTGATCATCAAGCGCACCGGCCACGAGATCGTGCGCCACCCCCTGACCAACATCAGGCACCGCGTCCTCGAGGGCGACATCGTCACCGAAGGCGACATCCACACCAAGTGGTTCGGAGCCGACACCCCCGTCTTCAGCACGAACGCCCGCCTCTTCCACGGCTTCATCAGCCTCTGATCCACCGCGTCGGACGCGCCAGGCCCCGGCGACACCGAGTACGCGGCGTCGCCGGAGAACGGCGTGCGGATGCTGCGGCACCTCTGCGCAACGAGGTGGATCGCGTCGGGCGGGTCGCCGGTCGACGTGGCCGACCGGCTCGGGCACGAGGACCCGCTCATCGCCTTCGAGCGATAAGCCCACGGCCGGAACGGCGCGGGTGATCGCGGGTCCAGCGCCGTGGACGCCTTCCTTGGCGCTCCTCCACGTGTGCCGACTACGCGTTGGGGCGCAGCGTCCAGACCACGGTCATCTCGCCCGTCACGGCCTCGTCCTCGCGCTGGATGGCGATGGTGACGGGGAACTCCGGGCGGCCGCCCGCGTCGAGTTCGGCGACGACGTCGGCGGCCGGGCGGCCGAGGGTGGCGGTGGCCGTCACGACGCCCTTGGCGAGCTTCTTGTAGCCGATCTCCGCGCTCACCGCGAGGGGCACGGCGCGGGAGAGCTGGTCGCCGAAGGCGGCCAGGACGATCGCGCCGCTCGCGGACTCGGCGAGGGTGAACATGGCGCCGGCGTGCGGGCCGCCGAGGTGGTTGTGGAAGTCCGGCTGGTCCGGAAGCCGGACGACGGCACGCTCGGGGGTGGTCTCCAGGAACTGGAGGTTCAAGGTCTTGGCCATCGGCACGGTCGCGGCGAGCAGTTCGCCCACGTTCATCTGTTCAGCGCTCATGGAGAGCGATGTTACCCGCGAGTAGTCACCCTTGGCCATACCCGACCGGGGGTGGCCGTGGCTCCCCGCCCGCACTCCCACTATCGTTACCGGCCATGTGGCCAGGACAGCAGCAGCCGCCCGGGGGAGAACCCAACCCCCAGGACGCGCATCAGAACCCGTACCAGCAGCAGCCGGGAACGCCGAACCCGTACCAGCAGCAGCCGCCGACCGCGGCGTACGGGGAGCAGCAGCAGCCCGGCTACGGGTACCCGCAGCAGCCCCCCGCTCCCCAGGGATGGGGCCAGCAGCCCCCGACCGTTCCCGTACCCCAGTGGGGCGGCACGCCGCCGCCCCCGCCCCCGCGCGGCGGGAGCCCGTTCTCGACCAAGACCGTGGCCATCGTGGCGGCCTCGGCCGTCCTCGTGACGGCCGCCGCCACCGGAGCGTTCGTCCTGACCCGGGACGACGACACCTCCAACCAGGCGGACGACAAGCCGACCGCCTCCCCCTCCGCCCCAGCCTCCTCGGCCGCGCCCGCCCCGGCGAGCCCGAGCGCCAACCCGCGCGGCGGCGCCGAGGCCAAGCCCGTGATCCCCGGCTGGAAGGTCGTCCTCAACCCGAAGTACGGCACCGCCTTCGACGTCCCGCCGGACTGGGAGGTCAAGTCCTCGGGCCTGTCCATCGGCTTCGAGGACCACGCCAAGAACGACGGCTCGCCCCTGGTCATGATGGGGGCGCCCGCCATCCTCAAGGAGGACTGGTGCAAGGTCGACGCCGACAAGGACGGCAAGGAGGATTCGACCGAGCTGGCGAGCACCGGAACCAAGGGCGGCATGGGCGCGAAGGGCACCGCCGAGGCCGCGTACAACGAGGCCGGCAACTGGGCCTTCGCCGCGTACGCGCAGAAGGCGCCGAAGGGCACCACCAAGGTGGTCGAGGCCAAGGAGTACACGACCTCCTCCGGGCTCAAGGGCCACATGGCGACCGCGACCGTCAGCGGCCTGCCCAAGGAGAACAAGTGCTCCACGGACGGCAAGTCCATCGCCTTCAGCTTCTTGACCACCAACGGTGACCTCTCCACCTGGGTCCTCTACGGCGCCGCCGGCGTCCAGGGCGAAGTGAGCAAGGAGACCTACGAGAAGATCCTGAGCAGCGTCCGCCTCCAGGCGAGCTGATCCACCCCGCTCTCCCTCCCGGGCCGGAAATCCGTTTGGATTCCCGGCCCGGGACGGGGATAGTCCGGAGGTGAGTTCTTCCCCCGCCTCCTCCCCCGGTCCCGCCCGTCCGGCTTCCACCCGCCGCAGCTCCCGCCGCAGGCCGGAGTGGGCCGGCCGCAACTACACCCTGCTGACGGGTGCCGCGGTCATCACGAACCTCGGGAGCCACGGAGCGCTCATCGCGACCGCCTTCGCGGTCGTCCAGGCAGGCGGCTCCGCCGGCGACGTCGGCCTGGTGGCCGCCGCGCGTACGCTGCCGCTCGTCCTCTTCCTGCTCATCGGCGGAGCGATCGCCGATCGGATCCCCCGCCACCACGTCATGGTCGCGGCCAACGCCCTCAACGGCATCTCGCAGGCCGTCTTCGCCTTCCTCGTCCTGACCGGCGATCCGGAGCTGTGGCAGATGATGCTGCTCACGGCGTTGTGCGGCACCGGTACGGCCTTCTTCAACCCGGCGGCCGAGGGCATGCTCATGGCCAGCGTCTCCGGCCCGCAGGCCAACCGCGCCTTCGCCCTCTTCCGGATGGCGATGAACGGCGCCGGTGTGGGCGGAGCCGCCCTCGGCGGAGCCATGGTCGCCTTCATGGGCCCCGGCTGGGTGCTCGCCGTGGACGCGGCCGCCTTCGCCGCCGCCGGAGCCCTACGGGCCTTCCTCGACGTCGGCCACATCGCCGAACGCGCTCCCGGCGGCGGCCTGCTGACCGATCTGCGCGAGGGCTGGGTCGAGTTCAGGAGCCGCCCCTGGCTGTGGAGCATCGTGCTCCAGTTCTCCGTCGTCGTGGCCGTGGTCGGCGCCGCCGAAGCGGTCTACGGGCCCCTGGTCGCGCTGGACCAACTCGGCGGGGCGGCTCCGTGGGGCGTGGCCCTGGCCTTCTTCGGCCTCGGCACCATCGGCGGGGCCGTCCTGATGATGGTCTGGAAACCGCGCCGCCTGCTGCTGGCCGGCACCCTGTGCGTGTTCCCGCTGGCGCTCCCCTCCGCGGGACTGGCGGTGCCGCTGCCGGTGTGGGGGCTGTGCGTGGTGATGTTCGTGAGCGGAGCGGCCATCGAGGTGTTCGGCGTGAGCTGGATGACGACGATGCACCAGGAGATCCCGGAGGAGATGTTCTCCCGCGTCTCCGCCTACGACTGGTTCGGCTCGCTCTCGATGCTCCCGCTGGCCACGGCGGTGGCCGGGCCGGTCGAAACCGCGATCGGCCGCACCTCCGCCCTCTGGGGCTGCGCGGCCCTGGTGGTCGTGGTGACGGCCGCCGTCCTCCTGGTCCCGGACGTCCGCCACATGACCCGCAAACCGTCCGGCGCCATCGGCCCCGGCGCAGGCGGCCCCGACCTGGCCAAGGCGAGTCCGGCCGCCGCCGGCTCCGCCGAATCCAGCCCCGCCGCCTCCAGCCCCGCCGGCGTTTGAGGCGACTCTTCGGCCCCGCCGGCGTTTGAGGCGACTCTTCAGCCCCGCCGGCGTTTGAGGCCACTCTTCGGCCCCGCGCAGCGGCCGGCGCGCGCCGTCAGCCGAGGCTGAACGCCCCCTCCGGCGGCTCGGGCGAAGCCACCGCGTCGGCGTCGGACACCGGCCGAGCCCCCCGCATCAGCCGCGCGAGAGCCGCCCCCGTCTCCACCCGCGCGGGAAACACGTCACCCGCGCACACCCGCGAGAGCTCCGCCACCGGCAGCTCCCGCTCCGAGGCCAGCAGCACCGCGTTCCCGAACCGCCGGCCCCGCAGCACCCCCGGCTCCGCGATCAGCGCCAACTCCCCGAAGGCCGCTCCGAAGTTCGCGAGCTGCCCCCGCAGGAAACCGAACGGCGCCCCGTCGGCGAGGTTGGCCACGTACACCCCGCCGGGCCGCAGCACCCGCGCCACCTCCCGCGCGTACTCCACCGAGGCGAGCGAAGCGGGCACCCGGGATCCCCCGAAGACGTCCCCCACCACCACGTCCGCACTCGCGTCCGGCGCCGCGGCCAGCCAGGCCCGCGCGTCGGCGACGTGCACCGTGATTCCGCTCCCGGCCGCCACCGGCAGGAACTCCCCGACCAGCGCCACGAGCCCGGCGTCGAACTCGACGACGTCCTGCCGCGACCCCGGCCGGCCCGCCGCCGCGTACCGCGGCAGGGTCAGTGCGCCGCCGCCCAGGTGCAGCAGGTCCAGCGCGGCCCCCGGCTCGCCCACGCAGTCCAGGACGTGCGCGAGGCGGCGTACGTACTCGAACTCGAGGTGCTCCGGGTCGTCGAGGTCCACGTACGACTGCGGCGCCCCGTCCACGGTGAGCAGCCAGGCCCGCTCCCGGTCGATGTCCGGCATCAGTTTGGCGGTGCCCTGGGCCACGTCCCGGATCACCGGGATCTGTTCGTCACTCACCGCACCATTGTCAGGCCCCCGGAGCCGCCCACACCTCGCGCGCCTGCTCCACGTGCTCCGCGGCCTGCTCCAGCCCCGCCCGCGCGGCGGGATCGCGGCGCCCGGGGTCCAGTACGTTGCGTCCGAAGACCTTGCGGGCCTGCGACGACGGGGTGATCAGCAGCACCTTCGCCCCGGCCTCCCGCAGTCGCGCGGCCTGCGCCGCGGGCGAGGGGATCAACCCGGCGCCCGTGGCCATCGGCGCGAGGATGACCACGCGCCCGTAGCCGGAGGCGAGGTCGGCGTTGGTCGCGGAGCGGATCCCGCCGTCGACGAACCGCCGTCCCGCGACCGTCACGGGCGGCCACACCCCGGGTACGGCGCAGCTCGCCGAGACGGCGTCGACCAGCCCGGCCTCGCTCCCGCGCTCGAAGGCGGCGAGTTCGCCGGTCAGTGCGTCCACCGCCGTGACGACGAGGCGCCGCTCGGGCCAGTCGTGCGACACCAGCCGGGCTTCCAGCACCTTGCGGCGCACGCCCTCCGGCTCCGTGTCGGCGGCGAGGGCGAAGGCGCCGATCCGGCGCCGGTAGGACTTCGCGTCGCGGGAGCGCACCATCGCGACGGCGTACCGCCCGATCAGGGAAGCCCCCAGCTTCGCGGGGAGCTCCCCGCCGGGGTCGCCGAGCTGGCGCTCGTACAGCTCCTGCGGGGTGAGCAGTCCGGAGGTGAGCTGCGCGCCGACGACCGAGCCGGCCGAGGTCCCGACGACGAGGTCGGCGCCGGTCAGGTCGACGCCCGCGCGGGCGAGTCCGTAGAGCATCCCGGCCTCCCAGCCGACGCCGGTCAGCCCGCCGCCGCCGAGCACCAGAGCCGTGCCCTTGCCCTCCCCGCCGCCGCCGTCGCCGCCGCCCATGCCGCCGTCGCCCATGCTGCCGTCTTCCACGAACTGCTCCCTCCCCGCATGCCTGTGGTGACGGCAGTCTGGCGCAAGCCGACCACCGCCACCACAGCGGGTACCGCCCGGCCGCTACCGGCCCGCTATCCGACCTCGGTCACCGTCCCGGCCCCGACGGTGCGCCCGCCCTCGCGGATCGCGAAGCCGAGCCCGCCCTCCAGGGGGACGTCCCGCCCGAGCTCGACGGTCATGATGACCGTGTCTCCCGGCCGGGCCGGGCCCGCCTCGCCCAGGTCCACGTTCCCCACCACGTCGGCGGTGCGGATGTAGAACTGGGGCCGGTAGCCGGTCGCCACCGGCGTGGTGCGGCCGCCCTCGCGGGCGGACAGCAGGTACACCCGCGCCGTGAAGCGGCGCCTCGGTACGACGCTGCCGGGCGCGGCCACCACGTCCCCGCGGCGCACCGCGTCGCGGGGCACCCCGCGCAGCAGCAGCGCGACGTTGTCCCCGGCCTCGGCGGACTCCATCGGCTTCCCGAAGGTCTCCAGTCCGGTGACCACGGACTCCACGGCCGCGCCCTCGCCCCCGCCGCCGAGCAGTGCGACGCGGTCGCCCATGGCCACGGTGCCCCGCTCGACGGCGCCGGTGACGACGGTGCCGCGACCGGTGATGGTGAGGACGTTCTCCACCGGCATCAGGAAGGGCGCGTCGGTGTACCGCACGGGCATGGGCACGTACGTGTCCACGGCGTCGAGCAGGGCCTCGATCGACGAGGTCCACTGCGGGTCACCGTCCAGCGCCCCGAGCCCGGAGACCCGTACGACGGGGGCTGCGTCCCCGCCGTAGCCGTGCGCGGTGAGCAGCTCGCGGACCTCCAGCTCTACCAGGTCGGTGAGCTCGGGGTCCCCGGCGTCGGCCTTGTTCAGCGCGACGACGATGTGGTCGACGCCCACCTGCCGGGCGAGCAGCACGTGCTCGGCGGTTTGCGGCATGACCCCGTCAAGGGCGGAGACGACGAGGATCGCCCCGTCGAGCTGGGCCGCGCCGGTGACCATGTTCTTGATGTATGTGGTTGGTTCACCCTTGCATGACTTTAGCTGTGTCGAGCAGGCATGAGAAGAGCCCCCGTTCGCCGGCCGCCGGAACGGGCCGTGAACGGGGGCGATCATGAGTTGGTGACGCGCTTCAGCGAAGGGCGGCGGCCACGCGAGCACGCAGCGTCTCGTCAGCGAGGGTGTCGACGCCGCGCCACGCGTACCCGCTGACTTCCTCTTCTTGGAGCGTCACGGTCTGGTTGCCAGTCGCGCGGAAGACGTACCGGAAATCCGCGTGCCAGTGGGCGTCCTCGCCCTTGCTGTCGTTCGCGGGGATCGGGTGTACGTCGATGTGCACGGGCGTGGACTGGACGGGGGCGAGGCTGAGGGTCACTCCCGTCTCCTCGACCAGTTCGCGGAGCGCTGCGCCCAGCAGGTTCACGTCCTCGGTCTCAAGGTGCCCGCCCGGGGTCAGCCACTTGTCGAGCGCGTTGTGATGGATGAGGAGCGCCTCGCCCCGGTCGTTGACGAGCACAGCGCCCGCAGTGACGTGGCCGCGAAACTCCTTGCGGCTCGTCACCTCTGCCCCCTGATCCAGGAGCTCGACCAGCGGGGCAAGCGCGTCCTTGTCCTCGGGATACGCGTCGGTGTACTCGGCCAGGGTGGTACGGATGTGGTCTGCCGTGATGGGCATTCGATCACCTGTTGTAGTAGTGGAGCCAGGTAGCCGCAATGGCTTCCCGGTCTGCTGTGGGCACCTCGTACATGCCTGCGTCCAGCCCGCCGCGAGCCAGCATGGCCGCGCCCGCGAGGATCTCGGCCTGAACGAGGAAGATGAACGGTCCAACGCTCGCGCCGTGGATGAAGTTGACGGCCTCGCCGCCATTCAGCAGATAGAAGTAGTGCCCGGTCGTGCTGTAGCGGCTCACGTGCTCGCCAGCACTCTCGCGGATATAGCCCGAGGGCAGTCCGCTCAGCTCCAACTCATCCTCAGAGCTGGTCACGGTTGCTACGTAGGCCCCGTTCTTGAGCTGCGGGAAGTCCTCGCCGTGCAAGGACAGCGCCCCCGTCGCGCAGAGAACGAGCCCCGCTGTGGCTATGGCCCGGTCCCGGTCCCGGGCCACCTCGAAGCCCTGTGACATGGCCTGTGCACGCCGTACGGGGTCGATGTCGTAGACGATGACCCGCACGCCCTTGACGTGCAGCAGACGGGCGATGCTGGACCCGAGCTTGCCGAACCCGAGGACCAGGGCCGGGCGCCCGTGCAGGATGTCCCCACGCTGCCGTAACAGCGCTTCAGCGGAGAACACGACGGACTGCCCGACGAGGAAGTCTTCCGGGTCCTTGAGCGGCGAGCGAGCCACGGACACGACCGGGCACGGCAGCTTGTCCCGCTCGGCGTAGCGCTTGTGTCCGTTCTCGGTGTCCTCGACCACGCCGAGGATGGTCCCCGAGAACCGTTCGCACAGCGCGTCGAGCGAGGGAGCGAAGTACCCGCCCACGTCGAGTAGAACGACACTCTCGCCGGCCGCCCTGGTCTCCAGGTACGTCACGGCCGTGTCGGGGTCGCTGAACATGTCGCGGGACAGCTCGTCGCACGCCACGGTCCGTTCGATCTCTCGGCGAGCGCTGGCGTGGATGGACTTCGGCTTGGGCAGAACGGCCCGCAGGTGCGACACCTTGCCCACGGCCCCGACGAACGCAGGGCGCTCGGGCAGCAGATGAGTGATCAGCAGCGAGGACGGACGTTCATGCGGTGTGAACGCTTCGGCGAGCTTGCCGAAATACGTGTCGAGCCGCGCACGATCGGCTGATTCCATGGGTGCCCCTTCTCTGTCAGCGGTGGAACTCGGTCCAGACGGCTTTGCCGGGGTTCCGTGCCTGCACGCCCCATGCGTCCGAGAGCGCGGCCACCAGCAGAAGCCCCCGCCCGGTCGTCGCGTCGGTGCTCACATCGGTTCGCGGGAGGCATGGCATCGGTTCGCCGCTGTCGTGCACCTCTGCCCGAATGACTGGTCCGTCGTGCACCAGCTTCAGCAGGAAACCGCGCCCAGGTGGTACTCCGTGACGGACAGCGTTGGCCGCGAGCTCGCTCACGCACTGCACGATCTCGTCCGTACGGCTGTCCACCTGCCAGTCCACCAGGGCGAGCCGGGTAAAGTCCCGGGCTCGGGGTACCGCCCGGAGCGTCCGCAGGTAGAACCGACTACGGGATGGCGGATCACTCGGCGCGATCGTCTCGGGCCCGTGTGTCCTTCCGCCGCCCCAAGAGACAGGCAGCGTCATTGCGCTGCGCCTGGTGATGTTCGTACTGTCTCGGCCCACCGTCCCGCCCTTCACATCTGGCTCTGTGTGCCAGAACGCTAGGCAAGGTGGGGGAAGCCGGAGGGACGGTATTCGCGCTTATTCTCGCGGGCTCAAGAACTGCTTGGCTCGCGCGAGCGCACGATGCGCGTCGGCCCCGTAGATAGCATTCCTCTCCAGCGCCTCCCACGCACGAACGTGCAGCGCAACGTCCTCCGGATCGTCCAACCACATCTCGGCGTGCCATGTTTCGGTGATCACGAGGTTGTTGTCATGCATGGAGAACCCGACTCCGGGGGGCACGTTCAGGTCCGCTTCGAACGGCACGATCCCTACCCTGACGTTCCCCGGACCGAGCCGTCCCACGATCCGGTCAAGCTGCGCGGAGAGCACAGAGGGCGGACAGGGACGGGCACGCAGGGCTCCCTCCCAGACGAGGAAGTGAAATGACCGGCTCTGATCGGTGAGGATGTCCTGCCGCCCCATACGTGCCTGCACGGCAGCTTCTATGTCCCTGGGGGCGGTATGGATCGTGGAGTACCGGGTCAGGACGGAACGCGCATAGTCCGCAGTCTGCAAAAGCCCCGGTATCAGTGCGGGGTCGAAGCTGCGGCGGGAGCGCGTCTTCTGCGCTTGCGCCCAGTGCGCTTCCTGCACGGCGCGGTATCCGCCGACCAGTTGGCGGCGCCAGGATCGGTACTGCGTCTCCAGCCCACGCAGTCGCCCGACCAGTTCACCTGTTGCCCCTGGGTGCCCGGTGGCCCCGGCCCATGCAATGAGATCGGCGACGGTCGGCGTCTGCTTGCCGTTCTCCAGCTTGCTGACCTTGGACTGCCCCCACCCGAGCCGTTCTGCTAGTTCGCGGCCCACGAGCCCACCCTCGGTGCGCAGCTCCCGTAGGCGCGCACCGAGGGAAACCCGGGCTTGCTGAAAGTCCGTACTCACTCAGCGGACGGTACCTGAGCCGCGAACTCCCGGCAGGGGACTGCGTGGTGCCATGCAGCGTCCCGTACCTGGCAGGCCCGCAGCACCTCAGCTGGTTCAGTGATCAGCTCCATGCCGATGGTGCGTTCACCCTCGAAATGGAAGCGCGCAACGGTGCGGGAGTCGAAGAGCCAGAAATCCGAGAGGTTCACGCCGTGGCGCTCGGCATCGTCACGCCACAGGTGCCGGATGTCCTCGCCGGCTGCCACGTTCGTCCGGGCGCACGCGAGAAGGTACTGCTGCCCGGTGGTCGGCGGGTTGTCCACGATCCGAACCCGCTCGAACCGCTTACCGTTATCCACCATGCGCCGCACGTTGGCGAACCACGGGTGCCCGACTTCCCCGGCGGTGTCACCGGTCCGTAGGAACTCCTGGTAAGACGGCATCGCTTGGTCGGATGCATACCCGCCCCGGGTCTCCAGTCGCCATGCGGTGTGCTCGAAACCGTCGTTGATGAACTCGCTGATCTTCTGTTGCGGAACGAATTCCGGCACGTGCGTGACCTCCCTCGGGGAGAAGTTCGCCAGCAGCGCCCGGGGGACGACGACGAACGCTTCTCCCTCTTTGACGTACTTGAGCTGCGCGACGTCCATGGGGTCGGTCACAGCGTCCCCTTGCACGAGAACCTCCCCAGTCTCCAGGTCCTCGTACAGCGTCGGGCAGTCGCCCACTCCGGACGTGCTCCCGAGGACCCGCAGTCGCCTGGCCATGGCTGTTCCCCTCGTCGTCGGACACAACAGCGCAAGCATGATGATCCGGGGAGGCGTCCGTCCGGGGTGATTCTTGATTATTCGCATCCGTGGCAACACGCAGAAAGCCCCCGCACCCGTCACCCCGCGAAGGGAGACGAGCACGGGGGCTCTGTGGGTCTGTCAGCCGTTGAGTACGTTGGCCAGTCGGGCTGCGGCCTTGCCACCGAACAGGGCCAGACCGCAGTAGAAGTCGATACGGGTTCGATAGACGGGCTTGTCGTGGGACTCGCCCAGGTCAGTCGCCTGCACGCCGCCGTTGGTCAGCCCGGTCACTCCCGCGTCGGCCTCGGTGGAGCCGAAGCGGACGGCGTAGATGTCACCGGTCTGCTTACCGCCCGTCCCGATGCTCAGGGGCAGCACGTCCGTACCGTCCAGCTTCTGACCCGCGTCCAGCATCGGAATACCGTTCCACATCACGGCGCGCTTACCGGCAATCTCTGACGTCAGCAGTTCGGAACCTCCGAGCCGGCGGAACCCTGAAGCGATCTTGGCCCGCACGTCCGCGTTCATGTAGAGCGCGCCGTTCGAACCGTCGATGCCACGGACCCGCGCTGTCAGTGTGTCCAGCGCATCAAAGAACTCATAGCCGTTTGCCACCGGACCGAGACCCCTGGCATCGGCGACCTGCGTTCCGAACAGTCGCTTACGCAGGCCATCGAACCCCTTGGGGTCCACCGTCACGTCACCGTTGAAAAACTGATCCGAGAAATGGATGGAGGCAGCCTTGACCTTCATCATGACCTGAACGGCTCGCTGGTCGTTCAGGTTTCCGCGCGTCTGGGCTATGAACTTGTCCACGTCGGCATCACCACCCAGGATGGCGAGCGTCTCGATCTTCTGGTTAAGCGTTCCGGTGCTCTCCGGGTACGCCTCGGTGACTGCACGGAACGAGACACCCGGGAGGGTGGACTCTTCGTTGTACCGGTAGGCGTTTCCGGCAATCTTCATCAGCGGGAGCCGGTCCAGAATGGGTGACTTCTGAACGAACGTCTCAATAACCCCGCGCTGCAACTGATCCTGCGAGAGCTTGGCGGACTCGGCAAGGGTAAGGCTCATGAATTTCTCCAAAATTGATTGCGGATAGATTTAGCAGTGAAATGGGATTTCCATTTCACTACACAGGAAAGGTGTAATTAGCCTTGGGAGTTTTTTGCCTCCCTGCCGCTCGGGAAGGAGAGGGGCTGACGCCCTCCCCCTGGTCAGAACGGCGGGAGCTCGCGCGATTCGCGTCGTGAACGAGCCTCAGCAGCGAATCCGCCCGGTTGATTGCGTGCTGTCTCTCGGTTGTGACACGAGACGCACAGCGGACGAAGATGACGTGACGCGTCAGGGTTCGCGTCGCCCCGTGCGATCAACTCGCGTCGGGACAGCGGGAAGTGATCCGCCACGTTCGCCAGACGGCCACACAGCGCGCACCAGGGATGCCGGTACAGGTAGGCACGTCGGATGCGCTGCCAACGTGTGTCATAGACAGCGCCACCACGTGACGCACGGTCCGCGTTGGCCTCGCGCTCATGCTCGACACAGCGTCCGCCGGCTCGGGTGAGCTCAGGGCAGCCGGGTACCGAGCACGGGGGGCGGGGTCTGCGGGGCATGGGATGGTCGCCGCCGATCTGTCAAGGAGTAGTGGCGTCGTGACGGAACGTCATGCCATGATCTGCCACGGCCAGCAGGGTGCCGACCAGTGAAGGAGATGGGCCATGTCTGACCAGGTGGACCAGGCGAAGCTGGACCCGACGAAGGTGACCCGCGTGGCGCTGGAGAACGCGGGGTCGATCGCGGGCCTGATGCTCACGACCGAGTGCATGATCACGGACCCCGAAGAGGAGAAGGGCGGCATGGGGTCGGCCGACGTAGCGACGTGATGTGATCCCGATCCCGGTGCGGCCTTCCCCGAGCCCGCGCCGGGGCATCGCACTGTCCAGCTCAGGACAACCGGGTATCGAGCACGGGGGGCGGGGCTTTCGGGGCATGGAGGATCACCTCCGATCCGTCAAGAGTGATGGTGCGGTGACGGGGTGTGATGTCATGAACCGCAAAGGTCGGCAGGGTGCCGACCAGGAGAGGGGTGTCACGTGACGGACGCCGGACACATCAACGTGAAAGTCGTTGGCCAAGATCAAGCCGAGATCTATTTCAAGATCGATCGAACTGTTCAGTTGCAGAAGTTGATGGATTCCTACTGTGAGCGGCAAGGTAAGTCGCGTTCATCCGTACGGTTCCTCTTCGACGGGACTCGCGTGCAACCCACCAACACCGCGACGCAGTTGGACATTCAAGAGGGCGACACGATCGACGTGATGGCTGAATAGATCGGCAGATAAGGCCGTCTCTGAAGCGCCCGCCCCGGTACAGCGCGCCGACACTGTGCCGGGGCGGTGGTCTGTCCGGGCGTGACCCAGGCGCGTCAAGATCGTTAGCAGCGCATGAACAACACCAAGCGCGTACTTGCCGCTATCGCCCTCGCAGGGGCTGCACTGTCCCTCGGCTGCTTCGCTGGGTCTGCGGTCGCAGAGCCGAATCCGCCAATCGACGTGTACGGCGGGGCATACCGAACGATTGCAGTGGACGTTGTTCACGCAGAGACTGCGGCCAACCTGGGCAATATCGACTTCGGCAGTGCCACGATGACAGGCGACAAGGGCTAGTCCTAGAACGGCGGACCAGCGGTCCCGAAATCCTCGCGCGTCTTGAGTCGATGGCACGGACGGCACAGCGTCTGTACGTTCCCGTCCGTGTCCATCCCACCCAACGCGAGCGGCTGTATGTGGTCCACGTCGATGTTCGACGCGAGGACATGCCGACCACAGCGCCCGCACGCCCAGTAGCCCGACTTCCGGATGATCCGGCGGAGCCGAGCGGCAGCGCTGTTGCCCCGTGCGAGGACTTCCCGACGCTTCCGCCGAGCCCGTACCGCAGGACGGTCCTCGTACGCCCGGTAGTGGGGCTCACAGCGGCCCCGATGGGTCGCAGGCTCCGGACAGTCGATACAACGCATGCGGCCCCCTTGTCGGAGTCATGTCTTAGGTTGGTCGGATGACTACAACCAATGAGGCAGCCGAGCCCGCTCCGGGCTACCGCCGTTTTGCCGGACGCTGCCAAACGTGCGGTCTCGGTCTCCAGTGGGAGGCGTACAGCCGAACCGCACTTGTCGACAGCAACGGACAGACGTACTGCGAGCCGGTACGTGGGATGCACGTCGTCGACTAGTGCCCGCCCGAGGACTTGAACCCCGGAACTCTGCGGCCGATATCCCCGAGTCGGGGCCGGTACCGCGCACCTCTCACCGTTGGGTCAGCGGGCCGTAAGTGCGCTACCAGGTAGCGTCAGTTTTGGTTGACACGGTCTGGTGCTCGCCGTGCTCCTGGTGCTCGTTGTCCTCGCCGGCGAACCGGTCCGAACGTGGGGACCACACGCGCTTACAACCCCTTTCGGCACGCTCCGGAGAGCGGGATACTCATGGGCGGTGTGGTCCCCGCACGCGCTGCCTCACGACTCCTGCGGCCACCCCCGTAACGAGAGGGTGCGTGGTGCATGGGCAACGCCAGTAGAGAGAGTGGGCACTCGGTCCGCCGTTCACTCTGCGGTGGGGTGCGCGGTAGTCCCGCTCCCTCTACTTGTTGTCGGGACGGACGGATTCCCTTGGTCTCGCGGTGCATCACCGCTACCGGGCTCACCGTCTCCCTACTAGTTGTAAGGACGCAGGGATTCCCGCCGGACCGAGAGTGTGACGATGTGACGCACAGAGGGTGTTCCTAGATATCTCTTATAAAAATAGAGAGAACATAGGACAGGGCCCTTGTACGTCACATCGTCACGCGTACCGTCCGCTGTACCTCGCCGGCTCGGGCCGCGTCAGTCGCGCTGTGGCGCGAGGGGCCCTGTGCGCCTGTCTGCGGGCATGGGAAAGCCCCAGCGGTCCGAGGGGACTACCGGGGCGGTGCAGATCAGCTTCAGGGCTACACCGGGTGCCCAGTGTCCGTGACTTGAGCCCAGTAGATGTCGCATCTGGCGTCACCGTCGAATAGCGCGCCACGGCGTGACGCCTGCGTCACGATGATTTCGTCGATGGCGACTCGGAGGAGGTCGCGGCGCAGCGAGGTGTCCGCTGCCTCCCACGCTGCGTCGAGCATCTCGTGGTCGTCGAACATGCTGAGATCCACACGAAGGCCTGCATAGCTGGCCGCGTTCTCTTGCGCCGAGCGGAGAGTCTCCTCCGCCTCGCTGACGAGCCGGGGGAAGTGCTTCCCCATGGTCCCGTTGTAGAGCCCGGCTGCACGGTCGTTGGCGAGCTGCTCAATGGCGGCCTCAGCCGCCTTTACTGCCGCCACAGCTTCCCGCGCCTCCTCGCTCGCTTCGGGAACCGTCAGCGCTGCCCAGCGTTCGGCCACGGCGATCATCAGCGGGTCGAACATTTTGGCGTAGGCCACCTCTGCGAACCAGCGGGAGAAGACGTAGTCCTCTATGCGCTGCCGCATGGCTGAGGCGGGCGCTGGGCACGGCTTCCCCATGGCGTGGCCGTTGCAGACGTACGAGCGGCCCATGGTCGGCATCCTGGACCCGCAGCCGGCGCAGCGCAGGAGGTCAGTCAGCAGGTGCGACGCGCGTCCGACCCGTGTGCCGAGTGCGCCCCGCTGATGGCCTGCCTGTACCCGCCTGGCCCGTTCGACGGTCTCCGCCGGAACAGGGTCGACGTCGGCAGCCATGACACGTAGACGCTTGCCGGAAGTATCCCGGTAGGCCACGGGCCACGTGTGTGCGCGGGAGAGGGCTACTACCTGCCAGCCCTCATATACGGGGTTGGCCACGATCCGACGGACCGTCGACGCTCCCCAACTGCCGCCCCGGGGGGAAGGGATGCCATCGGCGGTCAAGCCACGAGCCACGGTGCGGGCCGACCTCCCGTCGCCGATTTCCTCCAGGATGCGCAGCACGACACGCCATTCCTGCGCGTGATACAGCTTGCCATCCGCGTCCTTGCGCAGTCCGTACGGTGCAGCCGCCAGCCATACGCCCTTGCGGCGCTGAGTGTCCTTGGTGTCGCGTACTCGGTAGGACAGCAGGTCGGACGACGACTTCGCCCGCTCGGCATCCATGATGATGCGTTCGCGGTCACGAGGGTCAGCGCTGTCGAGCCGCTCGTAATCGAAGATCAGACGCGTTCCGGCATCCAGAAGTCCGGCGACTACACCCGCACCCTTACGGCTGAACCGGTCCACGGCGTAGCACCAGAGCGCCGGAACCTCCTTACGCTTCAGTGCGGAAAGGGCAAGGTCGAACTCAGGGCGCCTCGTGTCGGTCCACGCGCTGAGGTTGTCCTTCCAGACCTTCCGCACCCGGTAGCCGTGCTGGTCAGCCCACGCGCGGCCCCGGTCCTCCTGTGTTTGGAATGTCAGCGCCTCGACACCTTCGCGCACGATCTTGCTCTTGCGGAGGTACAGGTCTATCTCTTCCACGTTCCCCACCCTGTGACGGTCGGATCCCATCATGACAGGGTGCGCCGACCACATAGTCGGCGTGGCCCGGCATGTCCACGTGGGCGTAGTGCCGGGTGTCGGTCTCGTACTCGACGTGCGTGAGGTTGATGGTGATGCCGCGCCGGGCCTCCTCGGGGGCCCGGTCGATCCGGTCGAACGGCACGAAGGAGGCGCCGCCGCGCCCGGCGAGGACCTTGGTGATGGCGGCGGTCAGCGTCGTCTTGCCGTGGTCGACGTGACCCATGGTGCCGATGTTGAGGTGCGGCTTGGTGCGCACGAAGGCCGTCTTGGCCATGATGTCTTCCCGTGTGATCCGAAGTTGGAAATACGGGACCCCCTGAGCGAACCGACCCTCCCCCTGTGGGGTCCGCCGGACGATCCGGGAAGGGTCAGCTTCGTGCGCCGTCGAGTGCGACTGCACCTACGGCGAGTTCTGCGGGGACGGCAGCCTTCGGCGCGTCCGCGACTGCGGACGGCGCTGCGGGGAAGGCGTGCCTGGACATGCGGTCGATCCTGCCGGAGCGGGCGCGGCGGGGCCAATGAATTTCGGGCCTCCGGTCGGCACTTGCGCCGGGCCGGTCCGGACGTGCGCCCCGTCGGCGGTCGCAGGGCCTACGCCCCACCGGGCGTCGCAGGCCCTAGGGCCCGTCGATGTTCTTCAGCGCCTCGCGCACCGAGAGCGGGGACAGCGACTCCCGCTCGGCGGCGACGAAGGCGCGTACGGCGTCGGGGGCCGTCTTGGCGTACTCGCGCAGGCACCAGCCGATGGCCTTGCGGACGAAGAAGTCGGGGTGCCCGCCCTGGCGGCGGCAGTAGGCGAAGAGCCGGTCGGCGTCGGTCGCGGACTTGTACCGGAGCTGGTGGAGCAGGGCGGTGCGGGCCACCCACAGGTCCTCGTCCCCGATCCACTCGTCCATGACGGCGGCGAGCGCCGGGTCCGCCGCCACGAGGGGCCCGACCGTGTGCGCGGCGAGCAGGTCGACGGTGTCCCACCAGGGGACGGTCACGATCAGGTGCCGGACCACGGGCAGGAAGCCGGAGGAGCAGCGGGAGACGTGCCGGCGCAGGTAGTCGACCGCGAAGTAGCGGTACTCACGCTCCGGTAGTTCCCAGCAGCGCAGCGCGAGGGCCGCACAGTCCGCTTCGGACGGTTTCGGGGTGTTCTCGGTCACGGACCGGGACAGCACGCGACGCAGCGGGGTGGGGATCCCGAGGAAGGGCGAGACGTCCTTCATGTACGCGGCCATGGGCCCGGCCCGCCCCGCGTCGGCGGCGGCGCCGTAGGACTCCGTGAGCCGCGCCAGCAACAGGTCGGCCAGATCGCTGTGCGGAACCCGCGCTTCGGTCGGCCGCCGGTCGTTCGACTGCATGAGGCCCAGATTACGGCGCTCGGACAGGGGGGTCGGTTAGTCTCCCGGAATGTCCCTCCTCCTCGCGCCGTGGACGCGGCTCTCGCTGCTCGTCGTGATGCTCCTCGCGGCCGGCGTCTGCGTCGTGCTGTTCGAGCCCCAGCGCCTGCTCTCGGAGGGCTGGCCCCCGGGTCTCCCGGTGGGCACCGCCGTCCTGCTCTTCGCCGCGGCGTACGGGGTGTGCACGGCCGCCCTGGTGCCGCGCCCGCTGCTGAACCTGGCCTCGGGGGCCCTCTTCGGCTGCCAGTTCGGCCTGGTCGCCGCGGTCGGCGGCTCGGTCATCGGCGCGGGGATCTCCTTCGGTCTCGGCCGGATGATGGGGCGTGACGCCCTGCGTCCGCTGATCCGCGGCCGTTGGCTGCAGGCGGCCGACGACCAGCTGGCCCGGCACGGCTTCCGCTCGATGCTCGCGGTCCGGATCTTCCCCGGCCTGCCCTTCGCCGTGGCCAACTACGCCGCCGCGCTGTCCCGCTGCGGCTGGCTCCCCTTCCTCCTCGCCACCGCGATCGGCGTGGTCCCGAACACCGCCGCGTACGTGATCGCGGGGGCCAGCGCCTCCTCCCCGACCTCCCCCGCGTTCCTCGCCTCGTTCGGCTTCATCGCCCTTTCCGCGGTGGGGGCGGCGGTCGTCGCCTGGCGCAAACGGCACCGGCTGGCGCCCGTACGAAGGCCCGAGCGGCCCGTGTCCGCGCGGGAACTGACGGCCGTACACCCCCCTGTGGTCACGGCCGCACCTCACGGGCCCTAGCATCGGACGCGAACTGCCCGACGATCACAAGGACGAGCGCACCCCGACATGAGCTGGTTCGAATCCCTAATCCTCGGTCTCGTCCAGGGGCTTACGGAGTTCCTCCCGATCTCCTCCAGCGCCCATCTGCGGCTGACCGCGGTGTTCGCCGGCTGGCAGGATCCGGGAGCGGCCTTCACCGCCATCACCCAGATCGGCACCGAGGCCGCCGTGCTGATCTACTTCCGCAAGGACATCGCACGGATCATCTCCACCTGGTTCCGCTCGCTGTACACGGCGGCGCTGCGCTCCGAGCAGGAAGCCAAGATGGGCTGGCTGGTGATCGTCGGCTCGATTCCGATCGGCGTCCTCGGCCTCGCCTTCAAGGACCAGATCGAGGGTCCGTTCCGCAATCTGTGGCTGATCGCCACCACCCTCATCGTGATGGGCATCGTGCTCGGCGTGGCCGACCGGCTGGCCGCGCGCGACGAGGAGGGCGGCCGGCACCGCGCCATCCGTGAGCGCAAGACCCTGAAGGAACTGGGCGTCAAGGACGGCCTCATCTTCGGTCTCTGCCAGGCGATGGCCCTGATCCCGGGTGTGTCCCGCTCCGGCGCGACGCTCTCCGGCGGTCTGCTGCTCGGCTTCACCCGTGAGGCCGCCGCCCGCTACTCCTTCCTCCTCGCCATCCCGGCCGTGCTGGCCTCCGGTCTGTTCGAGATCAAGGACGTGATGGAGGACCCGGGCCACATCGAATGGCCTCAGACGATCTTCGCCACGGTCATCGCCTTCGTCGTCGGCTACGTGGTCATCGCCTGGTTCATGAAGTTCATCTCCAGCAAGAGCTTCATGCCCTTCGTGATCTACCGGGTCCTGCTCGGCATCCTGCTGTTCGTCCTGCTCGGCATGGGTGTCCTCAGCCCCCACGCCGGCGAGTCGGCCGGCTAGTACGGCTGCACTCACCGCTTCGCGTGAATCGGAGGCCGCCCGGGAACGTTCCTGGGCGGCCTCCGCGTCGTTGTGGAGGGAGAGACCTGAAGACGAGCAGCAGGGGGTGTCCCATGGGTCGAGTGGTGCTGGAGCGGTTTCCGGCCGGAAGTCCGAGGGGGAGTTGGCCGGCCGAGGAGTACGCGGCGCAGCGGACGCGCGAGGGCGTGCCCGCGGAGGTGGTCATGGATCTGGCGAGCGACGCGTACCTCGTGGTGGTCCGTCCACGGGAGGCGCGTTCCGGTCACTGATCCGGTGCCGGGGCATCCGGGCCGCGCACGCCCCTTGGCCTTCGCGGCCCGCGCCCCCACACTGACCCGATGACGCAGCGTGTGGACCTTGCGGGCGTGATGGACCGACTGGCGATCGACGAGCTGGTCACGGGGTACGCCATCGCCGTGGACGACGGGGACTGGGATGCGTACCGCGCCCTGTTCGCCCCGGGCGGGCGGGCCGACTACGCCTCGGCCGGCGGGATCGAGGGTCCGGCCGGAGAGGTCGCGGACTGGCTCGCGGAGACGATGAAGCTGTTCCCGGTGCGCCAGCACCTGATCGTGAACCGGCTGATCCGGATCGCGGATCAGGGCGGCTCCCCCGGTGACACGGCGGAGGTCCGGGCCGACTTCCTCAATCCCATGCGGCTCGCCGGGGAGGAGCCCGACGACGGCGAGGCCCCCGTGACCGCGCCCAACTTCGTCGCGGCGGGCCGCTACACCTTCGCCGTGGTCCGTACCGCCCGGTCCGGCTGGCGGCTGTCGCGGGTCACCGTCCACGAGAAGTGGCGGCACATGTCGTTCTGATGGTTCGACGGGCAGGGGTGTTCCACACTGGAAGCGGAGGCCCTTCATGGTGCTGACGGTCTCGGCGGTCTCGAAGCGGGTTCCGGGGTGGCGTGCGGCGGCGGCGGTCACCTCGGGGGCCCTGCCCTGCCTCGCCTTCCCCGCCCCCGCGCTGTGGTGGTTCGCCTACGTCGCCCTGGTGCCCTGGATCCTGCTCCTGAGGTCGGCCCCCACCGGCCGGCGCGCCGCCCTGGAGGGCTGGCTCGGCGGCGCCGGCTTCGTCTTCGCCGTCCACCACTGGCTGTTGCCCAGCCTGCACGTGTTCCTGTTCGTGCTGGCGGCGCTGCTGGGCCTGCTCTGGATCCCCTGGGCCCTGCTGGTGCGGGAGTTGCTGGGCAGACGGCCCGGCGGGGTCCGGGCGGGCGCGGCGCTGGTCCTCGTGCCCGCGGGCTGGCTGCTGTCGGAGCTGGCCCGGTCCTGGCAGGGGCTGGGCGGGCCGTGGGGGCTGCTCGGTGCCAGTCAGTGGCAGGTGGCGCCCGCGCTGCGGCTCGCTTCGGTCGGCGGGGTCTGGCTGGTCGGTCTGCTGGTCGTGGTGGTGAACTGCGCGGTGGTGCTGCTGCTCACGGCGCCGGGGGCGCGGGTTCCGGCGCTGGCCGGGGTAACGGCCTGTGCGGTGCTGACGGGGGCGGTGTGGCTGTGGGCGCCCCGGCCGGAGCTCTCCGGCGTGCTGCGCGTGGCCGTCGTACAGCCGGGTCCGGTCGAGGACGGCCCGGACAGCGCGGAACGGCGGTTCGCCGTCGGGGAGCAACTGACCGGGACCCTGGCCGGGCCCCTGGCCGGGCCCCTGGCCGGGCAGACGCCTGCGGGGGTCTCGGCCGGGCTCCGCCCCGACCTCGTGGTGTGGGGGGAGAGCAGTGTCGGCGAGGACCTGACGGCCCGCCCGGACCTGGCCCGGCGGCTCGCCGCCCTGTCGGCGCGGGTGGGGGCTCCGCTGCTGGTCAACGTGGACGCGCGGGCCGCCGACCGGCCGGGGATCCGCAAATCGGCGGTGCTCGTCGGTCCCGGGGGCCCGACCGGCGACCGGTACGACAAGATGCGCCTGGTCCCCTTCGGGGAGTACGTGCCGGCCCGCGAGCTGCTGGGCTGGGCCACCTCGGTCGGCAAGGCGGCGGACGAGAACCGCGTCCCGGGCGACGCCCCGGTCCTGATGGACCTGCCCGGCCGGGCGGACGTCCGCCTCGGCCCGCTGGTCTGCTTCGAGTCGGCGTTCCCCGACATGAGCCGCCGCCTCGTGCGCGACGGGGCCGCCGTGCTGATCGACCAGTCGGCCACGTCCAGCTTCCAGGACAGCTGGGCCCCGGGCCAGCACGCCTCGCTGTCCGCCCTGCGGGCGGCGGAGACAGGCCGGCCCGAGGTGCACGCCGCCCTGACCGGGGTCAGTGCGGTGCACGGCCCCTCCGGGGAGCGGATCGGGCCCGCGCTGTCCACCTCGGCGCGGACGGCGCGGGTGTACGAGGTCCCGCTGGCCCGGGGCACGACCCTCTACGTCCGCTTCGGGGACTGGGCGGTGGGCGCGGCGCTGGCCGCCCTGGCCGCGTACTGCACGGTCTCGGGCGCCCGCTCCGTACGGCTCCGGCGGCCCCTGGGGCGGCCCCTCGGGACTTCGGCCGGGGATCCGGCCGGAGCGGCCCTCAGGGAGCCGCTCAGGACGTCTGGTCCAGAGCCGAGCGCACGACCCGCTCGCACAGTTCGTGGGTCAGCAGCGCGTCGCGGGCGCTGAGGGTCGTGCCCGCGGCGACGGCCTCCAGGAAGGAGTCGACGACCTGCTCGATGCCGCGCTGGCGGGCCACCGGCACCCAGTCCCCGCGCCGCCGGACGGTGGGCTGGCCCTTGTGGTCGATGACCTCCGCGAGGTTGACGACCTGGCGCTTGGTGTCCTGCCCGGAGACCTCCAGCACCTCCTCCGTGGAACCGGAGAGCCGGTTCATGATGCCGAGCGCGGTGAAGCCCGTGCCCGACAGTTGGAGCACCACCTGGCTCATCAGGCCGTCCCGCACCACGGCCCGTACGTCGACCTGGTCGACCTCGCCGGGCAGCAGGAAGCGCAGCGTGTCGACGACGTGGATGAAATCGTCCAGGACGAAGGTCCGTACGTCCTCGGGCAGGCCGACCCGGTTCTTCTGCATGACGATCAGGTCGCGCGCGTGGTCGGCGCACTGCGCGTAGCCGGGCGCGTGGCGGCGGTTGAAGCCGACGGCGAGGGAGACCCCGCGTTCCTCGGCCAGTTCGACCAGGCGGCGCGATTCTGCGAGCTCGTAGGCGATCGGCTTGTCGACGTACGTCGGCACGCCCGCTTCAAGCAGCCGTTCCACGATCTCCGGGTGAACGGCCGTCGGGGCGTGCACGAAGGCCGCGTCGAGCTTCTGCGCGAGCAGCGAGTCCAGGTCGGTGTGCAGGCGTTCGGCCGGAACGCGGTGCTGGGCGCCGACCCGTTCGAGGGTGGCCGGGGTCCGGGTCTGCAGGTGCAGTTCGAGCCCCGGGCGGGTGGTCAGGACGGGCAGGTACGCCTTCTGCGCGATGTCGCCGAGTCCGATACAGCCGACCTTCACCGGGACCTCCAGGTTCGTTCCTTGTGGGAGTACGCAGCCTAATCGGTGGTGACCACGGACGCGTTCGACCAGGATGGGCCCCATGATGATCAGCGACGGATCCCACCGTTCCGAACCCTCCACCACGGCCGACGAGCGCGAAATGCTCGACGGCTGGCTCGACTACCACCGCTCCACCCTTGCCTGGAAGTGCGAGGGACTGTCCGACGCGCAGCTGCGCACGACCCCGCTGCTGCCGTCCGACCTGAGCCTGCTGGGGCTGGTGCGCCACATGGCGGAGGTGGAGCGGTACTGGTTCCGGGAGATCATGCTGGACGAGGAGCTGCCCGAGCTGTACAGCACCGGCGAGAACCCGGACGGGGACTTCCACTTCGCCGACGAGGACACCTGGGCCGCGGCCGAGCAGGTGTGGCAGACCGAGATCGAGCTGGCCCGGCAGGCCGCGGCCGGCCGCTCCCTGGACCTCGCCTCCAAGCCCGAGAGCCACCGCCGGGGCGAGGTGTTCAGCCTGCGCTGGGTCTACACCCACATGATCGAGGAGTACGCGCGCCACAACGGCCACGCCGACCTGCTGCGCGAGCACCTCGACGGCGCCACGGGCGAGTAGCCGTCACCCGTGCGGGGTGAATATCGGCTCCGGGTTTTCGCAACGGGGTCTTCGCACAGCAGAGTTGTGTGAGTGCATCCAACCCGAACCACGACAAAGCTGCTGCTCGGCGTCGCCTGTGCGGTCTCGGCCGTCTCCGGCTGCGTGAACGTGAACCCGGCCCCCGTGCAGCCGGTGCCCGCCCCCGGCACTCCGGGCGCGCCGCCCCGGCACGAGCCCCGCGGCGGGCCGGGGGCCGCGCCGGTGGTCGTCCGGGCACCCGCCCTGGAGGCGCTGGAGGCCGTGGAGGCGCTGCCCGGACGGCCGGCCGGGCCGGCACCCTCCACGTCCGGCCC
>NZ_JBHVYI010000030.1:32883-83418 GCF_042880975.1 Streptomyces sp. NPDC058289 | reverse complement strand
CCCTCGGGGGTCGTGGCCCGGGCAGGCGCGCCCGGCCCGCGACCGGGGGCGGCCGCAGCGGCTCGCCTCCGTCCGCGCCGTCCACGGGCGTCGCCGGCGGCGAGCCCACCCGTCCCGCCCCCGGAGGGAAGCGCCCACCAGGCCGCCAGGCCGATGATCACTCCGGTCAGGACGGTCGACGGGCCCCCGATGTCCGCGTAGAGGAAGTCGGTGAGCTGCCACACGAGCAGGCCGATCGCGACCAGTCCGCAGTCCCGCACCGCGGAGGGCCCCGCCGTGCACCGCCGCAGGCCCGCCACCAGCAGGGCCAGCCAGCCGCCCGCCAGCGCGATGAGGCCGATCAGCCCCTGCTCGCTCAGCACCAGCAGGTACATGTTGTGCGGGGACAGCAGCGGCTGGCGGATGTACCCCTGGCCCGCGCCCGCGGTGTCGCTGCCGGAGGACAGCGCCAGCCCGGAGTGGGAGTCCCGGTTGGCCGGGAAGCCCTTCAGCCCCACGCCCACCGCGGGCCGCTCGCGCCACATCGACCCGGCCGCGGCCCACATCGTGTAGCGGTCGGTCACCGACTGGTCGGGGGCGTCGGACACCTGCGTGATCGAGGTCAGCCGCTCCGCGACCATCGCGGAGCCGACGCCGAACCCGCCGACGAGCACCACCCCGGCGGCGACCAGCGCGAGCAGCACCTTCAGGGCCCGCCTGATCCCGGCCAGGGCCATCACCAGCCCGGCCGCGGCGAAGGTCGCGATCCACGCGCCCCGGCTGAAGGACAGCACCAGAGGGAGCACCAGGACCAGCGCCGCCGCGCCCGAGGCCCGCCGGACCCGCGCCGGCAGCCCCGGCGCGAGCGCGCCGGCCGTCGCGACGACCAGGCCGTAGGCCACGACCGTGGCCATGCCCATGACGTCCCCGGGTCCGAAGGTGCCCACGGCGCGGATGTCCTCGCCCTGGTACGAGGCCCCGGTGTGGGTGGCGAACTGCACCACGCCCACCGCTCCCTGAACCAGCGCCAGTACCACGAAGCACCCCGCGGCCAGCCGGAACTCCGAGGCGTCCCGCACCAGCAGCACGATCGCCGCCGGGACCAGCACGAACACCTGGAGGTAGCGCACGAACCCGGGCAGGGCCGCGTACGGGTCCCCCGCGGTCACCGTCGAGACGGCGAGCCCGACGGCCGGCAGGCCGAGGACGAGCACCCCCAGCGGGCTCAGCGGCCGGACCCGGCCCCGCAGGGCCTGGATCCCGCAGACGAACACGAGCAGCAGCGAGGCGGCGTCGGCCGGACCGACCTTCCCCGAGGCGGTCGCGTCACCGGCCGGGACGGGGATCAGGAGGGCCAGTACGGTCGCGGCGAGCGGCAGCAGCGGCCAGTGTCGGCGCAGCAGATCGGCGGGGTCCGGGCAGGACCATGAGGTCGGTGACGTCGGTGCGGCAAGGCTCATGCTTTAGCTGCCCCCCAGCCGGAAGCGGAAGAAGGAGGCCGCGGTGCGGGCCAGGATCCACAGGTCCTGCCACAGCGACCAGGTGTCGATGTAGTGGTTGTCGAAGCGGGCCCGGTCCTCGATGGAGGTGTCCCCGCGCAGCCCGTTGATCTGGGCGAGGCCGGTGATGCCGACGGGCATCCGGTGCCGGGCCTCGTACCCGGGGTGCACGCTGCTGAACTTGGCTACGAAGAAGGGTCGTTCGGGGCGGGGACCCACCAGGCTCATGTCACCCCGGACCACGTTCCACAGCTGCGGCAGCTCGTCCAGCGAGGACTTGCGCAGGAAGGAGCCGATCGGGCTCATCCGGCAGTCGCCGGCCACCGTCCAGCGGGTGGCGGACTCGTGGGCGTCGGCGCGCAGGGTGCGGAACTTCAGCAGGGTGAAGGGGCGTCCGTACAGGCCGACCCGCTCCTGCCGGAAGATCACCCCAGGCCCGTCGGAGATCCGTACGGCGAGTGCACAGACGCCCATCACGGGCGCGGCGGCCAGCAGGGCGATCGCGGCGAGCGAGGAGTCGATGACCCGCTTCGCGTACCGCTCGACCGGCCGGGCCGGACGCGGCAGCAGCGGCTGGACGGCGTACCCCCACAGCTGGTCACCGGGCTGCGCGACGCGCATCCCGGTGACCTTGGCGGTGCCCGCCGGGTCGGCGAGCCAGAGCCGGCACCCGTGGTCGTGGAAGAGCCGGACCAGGGAGGCGGTGCGTTCGTCGGCCTCGGGCGGGCGGGTGAAGACGGCGTGCCGGACGGAGTTCTGGATGACGGCCCGCCGGATGTCCTCGTGGGTGGCGAGTACGGGCACTCCCGCCGCCGCCTCCTCGGCGGGCCCGGTGTCCGCGAGCCCGACGGGGCGCAGGCCGTACTCGGGGCGCCCGTGCAGGGCGGCGGCCACCGCGCTCGCCCCGGCGCCGGGTCCGACGACCAGGGCGGAGGCGGGGCGGCGGGCGCGGGTGCGACGGCGGAGCTGGTTGACGGCTCCGCGCCCCGCGCACGCCAGTACGACCTGGACGCAGACCGCGCCGAGCAGCGCGCTCCAGCCCAGGGCGTCACCCGGGGCGGTGGCGGCCAGCACGGCGGCGGCCCCGCACCACAACGCGGCGGCCCGCCCGGCGAGCGCGGGCAGTTCGAGGAGCGCCGAGGGGGCGAGCCGCGGCCGGTACAGCCCGGCCTGCGCGTGCAGCGCGACCAGGGCCAGGGCGAGGGGAGCGGCCGCCCCGAGGGGCAACTCCGCTCCGGGCAGCGCCGCCACCGTCGCCGTGGCGGCGAACGCGTCGGCGGCCAGCAGCGGGGCGATCCCGTCCCGGCGGCGCACCCGTTCGGGCCGTACGGCGGCCCGGGCGCGGTCGGCCTTGGGCCCGCGCGGGGGGTGGATGGCGGTCACGGAACGGCGAACGGCGGTGCCGGACGCGGTACCGGTGGCCGTACTGATCGCGCCGGCGGCGCCGGTGGTGCTCGTGGTCGTGGTCGTACCGGTGATGCCGGTGATGCCGCCGGCGGGCCCCGTGCCGTCCTGCCCGGTGTGCCGGGCGGGTGCGCTGTCCATCGTCATCGGCTGATGCGCTCCTGGTTCAAGGGCCGGGGCCTGCCCAGCAGTTCGTGATACAGACCGGTGACCGCGTCCGTGGTGCGCCGCACGTCGAATTCCATCCGCGCGTGCCGCTCTGCCTGCTCCCCGAGTGCGGCGAGCAGCCGCGGCTCGGCGAGCAGCCCGCCCAGGGCCTTGGCCAGCGCCGTCGGGTCCTCCGGTTCCACCAGGCACAGCCGTCCCTGGCCGGGCGGGAGGCTCTCCCTGGCACCGCTGACGTCGGAGACCAGGACCGGGCGGCCACAGGCCATGGCTTCGAGCGGGGCGAGCGCCATGCCTTCCCACCGCGACGGCAGTACAACGAGATCGGCGGCCCGAAGCCACGGCCGGATGTCGAAGGCGGCCCCCGCGAAGTGGACCGAGGGCGGGGCCGTGCGGCGCAGCCGCTCCATGTCGGGGCCGTCCCCGACGAGCACGAGACGGGCCCCGGGAACGGCTCCGAGCAGCTCCGGCCAGGCACGCAGCAGGACGTCCTGCCCCTTCTGCTGGCAGAGCCGGCCGACGCAGACGGCGAGCGGCCCGTCGCCCTGGAAGGCGGCGGGCAGCGGAAGTTCGGCGCGCGCCCGGGCCTTGTCCTGGACGGGGTCCGGGCCGCCGGGGCGGAAGTGGTCGAGGTCGACGCCGTTGCGGATCACCGACCAGTGGGCGGCGATCCCCTCGGACTCGCCGGTGCGGCGTTCGGCCTCGCTGACGCAGAGCACCCGGTCGGCCCAACGGGCCCCGAAGCGCTCCCAGCGCAGCGCGAGTGCGGCGGTGGCCCCGCCCACGGCGTCGAAGGACCAGGCGTGCGGCTGGAAGACGGTCGGGACGGCCCCGCGCACGGCGAGCCGCCCGGCGAGTCCGGCCTTGGCGCTGTGGGCGTGCAGGAGGTCGGGCCGGACCCGCCCGATCAAGCGGCGCGCGCCGAGCACTTCGGCGGCCAGGCCCGGCCCGGGGGCCCGCCCGGCACGCCAGGTGAACACCTCGGCCCCGGCCTCGCGGGCGGCGTCAGCGAGCTGTCCGCCACGTGGGCAGCCGACGTAGGTCCGCAGTCCGGCCGCGGACTGGGCGCGTACGAGGTCGACGACGACGCGGGCGACCCCTCCCTCGACCGGCTGGACGAGGTGGAGGACGGCCGGAGGCCGGGAAGGGGAAGGGGAAGGGGCGGGTGAAGAAGGCTGCGTCGGCACGTGGAGTGGTCTCCTGCGTTCAGCGGCGCGCGTCTGTCTGAACGAAGAGCACACCGAGGAAATGACCCTGGTTTTCGCCCGTGAACCCGAAGGTCAGGCTGCGGGCGCCTCCGGACAGGGCGGGGCTCAGATCGAACACGTCCGCGTCATATCCGAGGTTATTCATATGTTCGGGCTGTCGCACGAACGAGTGATCTCCGAATTCCGTGATCGTGGAATTCATAACATCATTAAAAGGATTTTCTCCGTCACTGAGACTGATCCGGCGCCCGCTGTCGGCGGTCACCGTGAGTGAATCCCCGAGCGTTCCGCGGTCCCCGTCGTACGCGACCACCCCGGCCCGCCCCTGCGCGCCGGGTGCGGCGTCCAGACCGGTGAGCTCCACCGTCTCGCCCGCCGCCTCGCCGGCCCCCGCGGCCAGCCCTTCGAAGCCGTCCCAGATCGAGACCCTGCGCACCGGCTCCTGCGGGTGCTCGTAGGCCACCACCAGCGTCCAGCCGCCCCAGGCACCCGCGTCCGAGTGCCCCATGGCGATGTTCAGCTGGGCCACCGTCCACATACCGGCGCCGCCCTTGCGGACCAGCGGGGTCACGTCGGCGGAGGCTTGGTAGGCATCGCCGGCCGCGTCGCTGCGGTGCCCGATCGCCGTGTCGGCCAGCACTTCCTTGTACGCGCCGCCCGGCTCGGCGACGAGCACCCGACCGTTGTCCTCCGGCGGCTTCTGCTCGCCGACCCGCAGGTTCCCGCCCCAGTACAGCCGGGCGTACGAGACCTTCGCGCCCGCCGGGACCTTGAGCTCGGCCCGGGTGGAGTTGTAGGTGTCCGGGTCCTTGTCGACCTCGTCGTAGAACATCTCGTAGTCGCCGTTGGTCCCGGCCGCACCCTTGTTGACCGCAGCACACGGCTCGGCCTGCTCGGACTCCTCCTTGCGGCAGCCGATGGACGAGTTCGAGGCCCGGACCAGGCCGCCGTGCTGCACGGCTTGGTAACGCTGGGTGAACGGCACCCGGGGCGCTTCCTTGACCAGCGGACTCCGCGCACCCGGCGGGGCGGCGGCGCCGGTAGCCGCACCGGCAAAGGGTGCGTTCACCGAAAGTGTGAGGCAGGACAGCAGACCCAGCGTGCCGAGGATTCTGCGGGAGGAACCCATGACCCTGTCTCCATTTTCGATCAAGGGGACAAAACAGGAGTGAACTTTGTCAGAAATCAGGAGGGAAATCACGCCGGACTCGCTCATACGGCCTTTTGGGCGATAGCACGCACCCTGGAGACGGGCGGGTCGTTATGGCTTGCACCATTGTTCGAACCGAAAGGAAAACGGAGATGAAGAAGAGGCTGGTGCGCGGCGCCACCCTGGCGGTCGCGAGCACCGCGCTGCTGATGGGCGGCGCGGGCCTCGCCTCCGCGCACGGCGGCGACGGCGCGACGGCGAACGGCTTCACCGGTGAGTCCCCCGGCGTCCTGAGCGGCAACCTGCTCCAGGTCCCGGTCCACGTCCCGGTGAACGTCTGCGGCAACACCGTGAACGTGATCGCCCTGCTGAACCCCACGTTCGGCAACACCTGCGTCAACGCCTGACGTCAACCGTGCAGCCCGAAACTTCGGCATCCGAGTGAAGACACGCAACCCAAACCGCGGTAGCGCCGTTGATCCGAGTGCTTGAGTACCGGGCAATCCTGCAAAAAAGGGACCATCATGATCAAGAAGTTTGCGGCCGGCGCAGCGGTTGCCGCCTCGTTCGTCGGTCTGGGTGCCGCCATGGCCCCGCAGGCCATGGCCATCGGCAACGACAACGGCATCAACACCGTGAACGGCAACGGGGCCTCGCAGATCTACGGCAACCAGGCCACCTACGGCAACATGAGCCCGCAGATGGCGCTCATCCAGGGCTCGTTCAACAAGCCCTGCATCGCCCTGCCCGCCAAGGCCAACGTCCAGTCCGTGCTGGCTCTGGTCAACGTCGGCGTCCAGGACATCCCCGTCCTGTCCAGCCCGCAGAACCAGCAGTGCACCGAGAACTCCACCCAGGCCAAGGGCGACGAGGCTCTCTCGCACATCCTCAGCAACATCCCGGTCCTGTCCGGCAACGCCTCCGCCGGCAGCTGACGCCGCGCCAGCTGACACAGCACCGTGCCAGTGGGGCCGTCGCACCTTCGGGTCGCGGCGGCCCCGCCGCATGTCGGGACCCGAATGATGACCCTGAAACAACCGGAACAATCCGGCCACAATTCAGGACGCACAGGCATCTGAGTGAATTGGCCGGAGGCGCGCGAAAATCCCCGGTTTCTTTTCCCGGACCCACTCGTTGTTATTTCTGCAGCGGATAGACCTCTGCGGGAAGGAAACGAAAACAAATGACGTACAAGAAGGCAGTGGTGCTGGCCGCCGGCATTCTCATGGCCGCCGGTGCCGCCTCCCCCGCCATGGCCGACGCGGCGGCGGACGGCAAGGCCGTCGGCTCCCCGGGCGTCCTGTCCGGCAACGTGCTCCAGGTCCCGGTGCACATCCCGGTCAACGTCTGCGGCAACACCGTCAACGTGATCGCCCTGCTGAACCCCGCGTTCGGCAACACCTGCGTCAACGCCTGACGAAGCGCCTGTGCCCGCAAGGGCAGACCTCCTCGGGGTGGCCTCGGAGTGCACGGCGGTGCACTCCGAGGCCACCTTCGATTCAGCACCGGCCGCAGGGCCGGTAGACAGGGAAGGACCCATGCGACAGGTACTGAGCCGACAGGTACTGGGCAAGGGGGTGCTCACCGCGGCCGCCGCGTCCAGTCTGCTGTCGATCGCGACCGGCGCGGCCTACGCACAACCCGGGGCGATGGCCGAGGCCTCCCATTCACCGGGCGTGCTGGCCGGCAACAGCGTCTCGGTACCGATCACCTTCTCGCCGAACGTGTGCGGCAACACCGTGGACGCCGGAGCGGGCCTCAACCCCGCCATGGGCAACAACTGCGCCACCACGACCGGCTCCGACGCCGGACACGACTACGAGCGCTACCTCAGCCCGCAGCAGGCGGAGCAGGTCCGCCACTACGTCAACCAGCACGACGAGCACGACCGGGGCGACCGGCACGAGGACCGTGAGGACCGGCACGAGCAGGGCGGCTACGGCGACCGCGGACCCGAGCAGCACGGCGGCTACGGCGACGACGCACCCGGGCCGCAGGGCGGCCACGAGGACCACGGGCCCGGGCCGCAGGGCGGCTACGGAGACTCCGGCGACTCCGGCGAGGAGGAGTGCGACGACCACCCCGCCCCGGAGCAGCACGCCGAGCAGCCCCCGGTCCCGCAGCACGCGCCCCCCGCGCCGAAGCCGCTGCCCGCGCCCGAGGCGGAGCACCCGGCGCCCGCGCCGGCGCCTGCGCCCGCTCCCGTAGAGCAGGCACCCGCGCCGCAGCCCGAGCCCGTGCCGGCACCGGTCGAGGAGGCCCCGCAGCCGCTTCCGGCGCCGGCCCCCGCGCCCGCGCCCGCGCCCGTAGTGGAGGAGGCTCCGCACACGCTCCCCGCTCCGGCGCCCGTCGTAGAGGAAGCTGCCGCGCCGATGCCCCCGCACGGCAGCCAGGTCGTGGAGCACCCGGCGCCGGTAGTGCCCCCGGCCGACCAGCCGCCGGCGGCTCCCGCCGGTGACCTGCCCGTCCCGCTCCCCCCGGCACCGCTGCCCGCCCCGGCACCCGCTCCGGCCCAGGTTCCCGCGCCGGCTCCGGCACCCGCGCCCGAGGCCGTTCCCGTCGCGGCGGTCCCCGCGGCCCCCGCGCGGCAGGAACTGGCCGCGACCGGCGCCGGCCAGCCCGGCGCCGCGGCGGCCCTGGCCTCGGCCCTGATCCTGGGCGGCGCCATTCTGTACCGCAGGTCCCGTAACGCCGCCTGACGGCAATACCGGTAATCGGAAGAAATATCGGCCGGAGAATGCCTTGTCGGATTCTCCGGCCGTTGCCGTGTTCGGTTCCGCGTTTCCGCGGCGCCGGGTAATCGTTAACCAGGTCGAAAGTGGCGCGACGGTCGCCACTGGGCACCCCTAGAAAAGGATTTTGATAATGAAGCTCTCGAAGGTCGCCGCAGTCGTCGCCGGCTCCGTCGCCGCCCTCGGCGCCGCCTCCCCCGCCTTCGCCGCCACCGAGGCGCCGGCCGTCCCCATGAGCCTGACGAGCGGACTGACGGCCGTCACCGACTCGGTGAACCCGGTGTCGGCGGCGCTGCCCCAGACCGTGGGCAACGGACTGGCCGAGCAGGGCGAGAGCGTCCAGAAGGTCGTGACCACCGTCCAGAAGGTCAACGAGGTCCGCAACGACGCTCCGGCCGAGGTCATGAGCCTCGCCAATGGGGCCACCCAGGCCTCCCCGCTGCTCGGCGGAGTGAAGCTCAACGGCGGCGGCTCCAAGCACTGACGGGCCCGGCCCGTTCTGCCGCCGACATGACTGTGGGCGCCCCCGGCCTCGCCGGTGGCGCCCACAGTCATGTGTTGCGTCGAACGTCAGTCGTTGACGCAGACGTTGCCGAACGCCGGGTTCAGCGCGCCGATCACGTTCACGGAGTTGCCGCAGACGTTGACCGGAACGTGGACCGGGACCTGGGCCAGGTTGCCCGAGAGGACACCGGGGGAACCCACGGCCGCGCCCTCGGCCTTGGAGTCGGCCATTGCGGAGCCGGCGGCACCGGCCGCAGCGAGACCAGCGGTGGCCAGGACCAGGGCGGCCTTCTTGGCAGTGTTCATGGGAAGTGCACCTTCTCTTCGATGTTCTGCCCCGATTCCGGGGCTCACATCGAGCGAAACGCTCCACCTTCCCAGACGACACGGTTCCGCACGCGATCAGACCTGTTCAGCCCAATAGTCGTAACCGCGTGCGGGTCCGCGTACGGATCCGGGTCCCGTCCCGGCTCCTACGGAAGGAACTCGGCGAACGACGGGATCTGCGGGACGAGGCCCGTCGGCGTCCCGGGCACCGCCGGCACGGCGGGCACCGCAGCCGCGGGCGGGGCCGCGGGATCGGAGACCGGGAGCGCCGGGACGTCGGGGATCGGGACATCGGGGATCGGGACATCGGGGATCGGAAGGTCGGGGATCTCCGGAACCGCCGGGATCGGCAGGTCGGGGAGCCCCGGGATCGCGGGGATCTGCGGCAGGGACGGGAGCGCGGGCAGCTTGATCTCGGGGATCTTGATCCCCGGCAGCAGGGTGCCCAGGCTCTTGGTCAGGTCCGCCAGGATCTTGGAGACCGCGGCGAGGGCGTCTTCGACGGGACCCGCCGCCGCCACCCTCTCGTTGATCTCCTCCTGGGCTGCCGCCACCCGGTTCGCGGCGGTACCGGCACCTTCTGCGGCGCCCGCGGGAGCTGCCGCGCCGGTGAGTATGACGACCGCCAGGGCCGACGGGACGAGGACGCGGATGCGGGAGGCCTTGGTGCGGTGCATGGATGTTCCTTCTGGTGGTCGCTCAAAAGCGGACCCGAGCGATCCGCTTCCTTACCCACCGTGCGAAGGGGTTCCACGGAGCGCAACAGGAGCCCGGTGCCCCGTACGCCGCTGCGGGGTGCGTACGGGCTTCGCGCACGCGTCCGGGGGCGGCTCACCCCACCCGGGGAAAACCTGCACGCAGACAGGCCGTTTGAGTGAAGCAGCAGAACCAACCCTCCCGCTGGGCAGTTGATCAGGGCGCTCCACTAGCGGGCACTCGTGCGACAAAAGGATCAAGATGCTCAAGAAGATCATGACTGCTGCCGCGGTCACCGCCGCCGCCGTCGGCGCGGGCGCTGCTGCTGCCGCCCCCGCCATGGCGATCGGCAACGACAACGGGATCAACACCGTCAACGGGAACGGCGCCGTGCAGGCGTACGGCAACCAGAAGACCCACGGTGACATGAGCCCGCAGCTCGGCGTCGTCCAGGGCACCCTGAACAAGCCCTGCATCGGCCTGCCGGCCAAGGTCAACGCCCAGTCGCTGATCGCGCTGCTCAACATCGGCGTCCAGGACATCAACGTCCTGTCCAACCCGCAGAACCAGCAGTGCACCGAGAACTCCACCCAGGCCAAGGGCGACGAGCCGCTCTCGCACATCCTGGACAACATCCCGGTCCTCTCGGGCAACGTCTCCGCCAACAGCTGATCTCCGCTCACGATCTACGCTCCGGGACCCCGTGGTCCACAGACTCGGCGCCCGTGGAGCGACGCGTTCGAAGAAGCGGTGTGAAGTCGTGAAGTGACGAGGGCCCCGGCAGCGTCCAGCTGCCGGGGCCCTCGCATGTCGTCCGGCGGCCTCAGCCGGTCCAGAAGTCCCACCACCGGGTCAGGATCAGCATCCCGATCACGCCGATGTGCAGGACGGGCGGTGCCCAGCCGAAGTCGGCCAAGAAGTTCCGCACCGGCGCGGGCGCGGGGAGGATCCCCGTCCGGACGGTGTGCGCGGTGACCGCCCAGAACATCACCAGGGTGGCCGCCCAGGTCAGGCAGCACCACAGGCAGAGCGCGTTGATCTCGTAGAGCGACTGGACCATGAGCCAGGAGCAGAATCCGACGCCGAAGAGCATTCCGGCGTTGAGTCCGAGCCAGAACCAGCCGCGGTGCCGGGCCCCGGCCAGCAGGCCGGCGCCGACGCACACGACCGCCCCGTAGGTGACCAGGCCGAGCATCGGGTTCGGGAAGCCGAAGGCCGCCGCCTGCTCGCTCTTCATCACGCTGCCGCAGGAAACCACCGGATTGAGACTGCAGGCGGGCTTGAAGTTCGGGTTCTCCAGCAGCAGGAACTTGTCCAGCGTGATGACCCAGGCGGCCAGCACTCCGGCGGCCCCGGTGATCAGCAGTATCCAGGCCAGCGCGCGCGGGGCTGCGATCGGTTCTGCGTCCTTGCGGTTGTGGGGGCGGCCCTGCTGGCGGGGGACGCCCACGATATTTGTTGCCATACGGTCATGCTCCCGCCCTTGTGCCCGCTATCCGGCCCAACCATGCTCATCAACATGGAGGTTGACCTGAAGGGGTGGCTGGAACCCCTGACGCTTCCCGGACGTTTTACCGAACCCCGGACGTGATGTCAGACCCAGGGGCTACGTTGAGCTTCCGCGAAGTGACAAGCTGCGACGGCCTGGAGACCCACCTTGAGCGATCCGCACGAGACAACCGAGGCGCACCTCGAGCGACTCCTGGGCCGCGCCCTCAACTCCTTCGACCTTCCTGACGACTTGGTCGAGCGGCTGGGCACCGCGCTCGCCCACAGGTCCTCGCTCCACACCACGCGCCGCAGCCCGGCGGCGGGGCCGTGGCGGGAGATACACCGGCACGCCTACCTGCTGTCCGACGGCGACTCCGTGGTCCTGTGGGAGCTGGCGCACCGTCAGGACGCCGACCTCTCGATACGGTACGAGGTCTTCGCCGGCAAGGCGGAGACCTGCCTCGCGGCGGCCCGGCTCTTCGGTGAGATCCCCTCGCAGGTGGCGCGGGACCTCGTGGAGGTGACGGTCGAGGATGAGCCGGACAGTGACATCGCCGTGCTGAGCGCGCTGTTCGGCAATCCGACCCCGGCCCAGCGGCACCGCGAGTACGCGGTGGAGGAAGCCGCGGACCACGCCCGCCGGGTGCTGCGCCGTGCGGAGAACCCGGACCGGCCGGGCGAGCGGGTGGCCCTGCTCCTGCGGTCGGCCTACGCGCACCAGATCACTCAGGTCTTCGGCACCCGGCAGTGCCTGGCGGACGGGCGGGACGCCGGCTTCAGCCTGTACGAGCACTCCTTCGTCCTGCTGGACGGGAGCGAGTTCAGCCTGTGGGAGGTCGAGCACACGGTGACCCCGGACGGGCGGCACATGTGCGAGGTCTACGAGACCGAAACGGCCGCGCGCGGAGCCATGGAGCTCCGCGCGCGGGTGAGGTGACCGGGGCGGGTCGGATCAGGCGGCGACGGTGACCTTCGCCGGCTCCGGCAGGGGCGCCGCTTCGGCGGCCCCGGCCTGCTGCTGCGGGGGCTCGTCCTGCTTGCGCATCCCCTTCAGGAGGATGACCAGGCCGGCGCTGGTGGCCGTACCGGCGGCAATGGCGATCAGGTAGAGCAGCGGGTTGCCGATCAGCGGGATCACGAAGATGCCGCCGTGCGGGGCCCGCAGGGTGCACTCGAAGGCCATCGAGAGCGCTCCGGTGACCGCGCCGCCCACCATGGAGGCGGGGATCACGCGCAGCGGGTCGGCCGCGGCGAACGGGATGGCGCCCTCGCTGATGAAGGAGGCGCCGAGGAACCAGGCGGCCTTGCCGTTCTCGCGCTCGGTCTTGGAGAAGAGCCGGCCGCGCACCGTGGTGGCCAGCGCCATCGCCAGCGGCGGCACCATGCCGGCGGCCATCACGGCGGCCATGACCTTGAGGCTGCCCTCGTTGGGGGTGGCGAGGCCGCCGATGGCGAAGGCGTAGGCCACCTTGTTGAGCGGGCCGCCGAGGTCGAAGCACATCATCAGGCCGAGGATGACGCCGAGGATGATCGCGTTGGCGCCGGAGAGGCCCGACAGCCAGTCGGTGAGGGCCTGCTGGAGCGAGGCCACCGGCTTGCCGACGACCAGGAACATCAGGAACGCGGTGACGGCTGAGCCGATGAGCGGCAGGACCACCACCGGCATGATCCCGCGCAGGGCGGTGGGGATCTTCAGCCGCTGGACGGCGAGGACGGTGCCGCCCGCGATGAGGCCGGCGATCAGGCCGCCGAGGAAGCCGGCGTTGATGGTGAGGGCCACGGCGCCGCCGACGAAGCCGGGGACGAGACCGGGGCGGTCGGCCATGCCGTAGGCGATGTAGCCGGCCAGTACGGGGACCAGGAAGCCGAAGGCGAGGCCGCCGGTCTGGAAGAGCAGCGCGGCCCAGCTGGCGGCCTCGGTCCAGACGAAGTGCTCGGCGACCGAGGGGGCGTTGTTGATCTCGTACCCGCCGATGGCGAAGGCGAGGGCGATGAGGAGGCCGCCGGCGGCTACGAAGGGGACCATGTAACTGACGCCGGACATCAGCCAGGTGCGGAGCTTCGCGCCGTAGCCGTCCTGGGGCTCGCCGGCCTCTTCGACCGGGGTCGGGGTGGTGGAGATCTCGCCTCGGGCGGCCTTGTCGCGGGCCTCCTGGAGGAGTGCCGCGGGGCGGTTGATGCCGGCCTTGACGCCTACGTCGACGGTGGGCTTTCCGGCGAATCGGGCCCTTTCCCTGACCGGGACGTCGTGGGCGAAGACTGCCGCGTCGGCGGCGGCGATGGTTTCGGGGGTGAGCTTGGTGAAGCCGGCGGAGCCCTGGGTTTCGACCTGGAGGTCGATTCCCGCCTCGGCGGCGGCCTGTTGGAGGGACTCCGCTGCCATGTAGGTGTGGGCGATGCCCGTGGGGCAGGAGGTGACGGCCACCACTCGGAACGGCTGCCCTGCGGGGCTTTCCCCACCCCGCCCCTTCCCGAAACCGGGGGCCCCGCCCCCGGACCCCCGCTCCTCAAACGCCGGAGGGGCTGGGTTGGTGGCCGGAAGGACTGAATCGGTAGCCGGTGGGGCCGGGTTGGTAGCCGGTGGGGCCGGGTTTTCGGACTCGCCGGCTACCAGGGCCGCCGCTTCCTCCGGGGTCGCTGCCGCGCGGAGGGCCTCGACGAAGTCGGGGCGCATCAGGCGGCGGGCCAGGGTGGAGAGGATCGACAGGTGGGCGTCGTCGGCGCCGGCGGGGGCGGCTATCAGGAAGATCAGGTCCGCCGGGCCGTCCGGGGCGCCGAAGTCGATGCCTGCCGGGGAACGGCCGAAGGCCAGGGTGGGGGCCGTCACGTGGGTGGAGCGGCAGTGGGGGATGCCTATGCCGCCCTCCAGGCCGGTCGGCATCTGGGCCTCGCGCGCCGCCACGTCGGCCAGGAAGCCGTCCAGGTCGGTGACCCGGCCCAGTGCCTCCATCCGTTCGGCGAGGGCACGTGCCGCCCCCTCCTTGGACTGGGCGGACAGGTCGAGGTCGACCAGGCCCGGGGTGATCATCTCGCTCATCGCTCGTCGCTCATTTCGGACAGAGGGAGGTCCAGGGGCAGGTCCTGGGTGATGTGGACCGCGTCGGGGCGCAGGTCGGAAGGGGCCGGCATGGCGCTGCCGGGAAGCTGGACCGCGGCCGCGCCGTGGGCCAGGGCGGAGGCCAGGGCCGCAGGCCCCGTACCCCCCGCGATCAGGAAGCCGGCGAGGGACGCGTCGCCGGCGCCGACGTTGCTGCGGACCGAGGAGACGGCCGCCGTGCCGTAGTAGGTCCCCTCCTCGGAGACCAAGAGCTGGCCGTCCGCGCCGAGGGAGGCCAGGACCGCGCCCGCGCCCAGCGAGCGCAGCTCCTCCGCGGCCTTGAGCACGTCACCGAGGGTGGCCAGGGGCCGCCCCACCGCCGCCGCGAGCTCCGAGGCGTTCGGCTTGATCACGTCCGGGCGGGCCGGCAGCGCCGCGAGCAGCGCCGGGCCGGAGGTGTCCAGCGCGATGCGGGCGCCCGCGGCGTGGGCCCGGGTCACGATGTCGGCGTACCACTCGGGGCTCAGGCCGCGCGGGAGGCTGCCGCAGCAGGCGATCCAGGCGGCGCCGCCCGAGCAGGTGCGGACCGTTTCCAGGAGGAGCGCCGATTCCTCGGCGGTCAGCGCCGGGCCGGTGGCGTTGATCTTGGTGAGGGTGCCGTCCGGTTCGGCGAGGGAGATGTTGGAGCGGGTCTGGCCGGCGATGGAGACCGCCGTGACGTCCACGCCCTGTGCGCCGAGGAGTTCGGCGATCATCGTGCCCGGTGCGCCGCCGAGCGGCAGGACCGCCGTCGTACGGACGCCCGCGGCGGCCACCGCGCGGGAGACGTTCACGCCCTTGCCCCCGGGGTCGACCCGGTCGGTGGTGGCGCGCAGTACCTCACCGCGGTCCAGCGAGGGGACTTCGTAGGTCCGGTCGAGGGAGGGGTTGGGGGTGACGGTGACGATCATACGAGCACAACTTCCGTACCGGCGGCCTCGATCGCCGCCTTCTCAGCGGGGGCGAGCCCCGGGTCCGTGATGAGGAGGTCGACGTCCGCGAAGGAGCCGAAGCGGGCGAAGTGCTCCTGGCCCGCCTTAGCGGAGTCGGCGAGGAGGACGACGCGGCGGGCTGCCGCCATCGCGGCCCGCTTGACGGCGGCCTCGGCGAGATCGGGGGTGGTCAGGCCGCCCTCGGCCGTGAAGCCGTTCGTCGCGAGGAAGAGGACGTCCGCCCGGATCTCGGCGTACGCCCTCAGGGCCCACGCGTCGACCGCGGCGCGGGTGCGGTGGCGGACCCGGCCTCCGACGAGGTGGAGGTCGATGCCGGTGTGGTCGGCGAGCCGGGCGGCGACGGGCAGCGCGTGGGTGACCACGGTGAGCGCGGTGTCGACCGGAATGGCCGCCGCGAGGCGCGCCACCGTACTGCCCGCGTCGAGCACGATGCTGCCGCCGTCGGGGAGTTCGGCGAGGGCGGCGGCCGCGATGCGGTCCTTCTCGTCGGCCGCGGTGGCCTCGCGCTCGGTGAGGTCGGGCTCGAAGTCGAGGCGGCCGGCCGGTATGGCACCGCCGTGCACCCGGCGCACGAGCCCGGCCCGGTCCAGGGCCTTGAGGTCGCGGCGCACGGTCTCGGCCGTGACCTGGAACTGGTCGGCCAGGGACAGGACGTCGACCCGGCCCGCCTCGCGGGCGAGGCGGAGGATCTCCTGCTGGCGCTCCGGTGCGTACATGTGGTTTCAGATCCGTTCGATGCCCGACTCTGTGGGTTCCTTCGTAGAGTACGCCCGCTTGCGGCTAAAAACAAAGCAAACGGGCATGCCCGCCAACAGAAGCGGACATGCCCGTGAGTGAGGTGCGTAGGCGCGGTGCTAGCCCGCGTGCTCCGTGCCACCCTCGCGCTCGGCCATGGGGACGGCCTTGCGCGGCAGCATGAACATCACGGAGAAGATCACGACCAGGACGGCCACGACCCACCACATGGCGTTGTGGAACGCGTCGACGTAGGGCGGTCCGAAGACCCGGTCGTCCTCGATGAACCCGAAGTAGACGACGGAGGTCAGGCCGAGGCCCAGTGCGTTGCCCATCTGGCCGGTGGTGTTGATCAGCCCGGACGCCGAGCCGGCGTGCTCGCGCGGCACCTCGGAGAGCACGGTGTCGGTCAGCGGCGCGATGATCAGGCCCATGCCGGCGCCCATGACGATCAGCGGGGCGGCCATCTGCCAGGAGCTGATGGCCATGCCGTAGCGGTCCGACTCCCAGATGTAGAGCAGCACGCCCGCGGCCATGACCAGCGCGCCCGCCTGGAGCACCTTGCGGCCGAAGCGCGGTACGAGCTTCTGCACGGACATGCCCGCGGCGACCGAGACGGCGATCGAGAACGGGATGCCGGTGGAGCCGGCCTTCAGGGCGCTCCAGCCGAGGCCCATCTGCATGTAGAGCGTCCAGACCAGGAAGAAGATGCCGGTCGCGATGCCGAAGGTCAGCTGGACGGCGATGCCGCCCGCGAAGCTCTTGACCTTGAAGAGGGAGAGCTCGACGAGCGGGGAGCCGTCCTTCTGGATCTTGTACTTCTCGTAGGCGATGAAGGCACCGAAGACCAGCGGCGAGGCGATCATGCAGACGAAGCCCCACACGGGCCAGTCGTTCTCACGGCCGTGGGTGAGCGGGAAGATCAGCATGACCAGGGCGAGGGTCGCGAGCACGACGCCCACCAGGTCCAGGCGCAGCGCCTTGGGGGCCTTGGACTCGGAGATGAACTTGCGGCCCAGGATCACGCCCGCGATGCCGACGGGCAGGTTGATCAGGAAGATCGGGCGCCATTCGAGACCGGCGATGTTCCACTCGGTGAGCAGTGCGCCGAGCATCGGGCCCGAGACGGCACCGAGGCCGATGATCGCGCCGAACAGGCCGAAGACCTTGCCGCGCTCGTGCGGCGGGAAGGTGACGTGGATGATCGCGAGCACCTGCGGGACCATCATGGCCGCCATGCCGCCCTGGAGGATGCGGGCGGCGACGAGCACGTCGGGGTTCGGGGCGAGGCCGCAGAGCAGCGAAGCCGCGGTGAAGCCGGATATGCCGATGAGGAAGAGGCGCTTGCGGCCGTAGATGTCACCGAGACGGCCGCCGGTGATCAGGCCGGCGGCGAAGGCGAGTGCGTAGCCGGCGGTGATCCACTGGATGGCACTGGTGGAGGCGCCGAGGTCCTCGCGCATCCGGGGTATCGCGATGTTGACGATCGTGACGTCGACCAGGTCCATGAAGGCGGCGGTCATCACGATGGCGAGCGCGATCCAGCGGCGGCGGTCGGCGGGGGCAGCGGGCTCGCCGGTCCCACCGGCGGCGGTCTTGCCGGTCGCGCCGGTCCCGCCCGTGTCTCCGGCGTCGCCGGCCTTGCTGATCGAGGTGGTCTCTGCGGGAGGGTCGGTCCGCTCTTCTTGTACGGGCCCGTTCTTTCCTTCGGGCGATGACTGGGTCGTCTCGGTGCTCATGAGGAGAAACCTAGACGGCATGTAGGTCAGTTGGTGTCCTATTTGGCTGGCACCTTTGAACCATGACCGATACCCCGGCCCGCCTCCTCTCCCTGCTCTCCCTGCTCCAGACCCCGCGCGAGTGGCCCGGGAGCGAGCTGGCCGAGCGGCTGCGGGTGAGTGCCCGCACGATCCGGCGGGACATCGACCGCTTGCGGGAGCTGGGGTACCCGGTGGAGGCCACGCTGGGCGCGGAGGGCGGCTACCGGCTGGTGGCGGGAGCGGCGATGCCACCGCTCGTCCTGGACGACGAGGAGGCCGTCGCGATCGCGGTGGGGCTGCGGGCGGGGGCCGGGCATGCGATCGAGGGCGTGGAGGAGGCCTCCGTACGGGCCCTCGCGAAGCTGGAGCAGGTCCTGCCGGGGCGGCTGCGGCGGCGGGTGGGTGCGCTGCAGTCGGCGACGGTCGCGGTGGCGCGGGGCGACGGGGCGAACGTGGATCCGCGGACGCTGACGGCGATCGCCTCGGCGGTGGCGGGCCCGGAGCGGCTGAGGTTCGCCTACCGGGCGCGGGACGGGGTGGCCTCGCGGCGGCTGGTGGAGCCGTACCGGCTGGTCAGCACCGGGAGCCGGTGGTACCTCGTGGCCTACGACATGGAGCGCGGGGACTGGCGGACCTTCCGGGTGGACCGGGTGAGCGAGCCGTGCGCGACGGGGGTGAGGTTCGTGCGGCGGGAGCTGCCGATGGACGCGGTGGAGTTCGTGCAGCGGGGGCTGCGGGGTGGGGGGACCTACCTGGTGGATGTCACCTTCACGGGTGACGGGTGTGCGGATGCCCTGCCGGGGTGGTTGCGGGAGCGGGTGGTGGCGGAGCCGGGTTCCGGCTCCGGCTCCGGCTCGGGCTCGGGTTCCGGCTCCGGTTCCGGTTCCGGGGCGGTGGAGGGGGGTGGGGTTCGGGTGCGGTTCGAGTCGGCGGACTCGCCGGAGTGGTTGGTGGCGCGGTTGGGGCTGGTGGGGGTGCCGTTCACCGTGCACGGGCCTGCGGCGCTGGTGGAGGCGGCTCGGGCGCTGGGTGCGCGGCTGGCCGGGGCGGCGGGGTCGTAGCCGGGGCCCTGCGGGGCTGTCCCCCACCCGCCCTTCCGCCGTTCCCGGGCTGCGCCCGGACCCTTGAAGACCTGGGGCTCCGCCCCAGACCCCGCTCCTCACACGCCGGAGGGGCCGAAACGTGGGAGCCCCCGGCGCCTGGGGGGGATAGGCACCGGGGGCTCGTATGGGGGGCTTCGTCTGGGGCCGGTCAGGCCACCGCGTCGAAGCCGGTGTCGCGGGCCATCCGCTTCAGTTCGAGCAGCGCGTGCTTCTCGATCTGGCGGATCCGCTCGCGGGTCAGGCCGTGCTGCTTGCCCACTTCCGTCAGCGTACGCTCTCGACCGTCTTCAATGCCGTAACGCATCTTGATGATCGACGCGGTTCGCTGGTCCAGCTTGCCCAGCAGGTCCTCCAGCTCCTCGCTGCGCAGGAGGGAGAGCACGGACTGCTCGGGCGAGATGGCGGAGGTGTCTTCCAGCAGGTCGCCGAACTGCGTGTCGCCGTCCTCGTCCACGCCCATGTTCAGGCTGACCGGGTCGCGCGCCCAGTCCAGGACGTCGCCGACGCGCTTCTCCGTAGTGTCCAGCTCGGCGGCGATCTCCGCGTGCTCCGGGTCCCGGCCGTTCTCGCGGTTGAACTCGCGCTGGACCCGGCGGATCCGGCCGAGCTCCTCCACCAGGTGGACGGGCAGGCGGATGGTGCGGGACTGGTCGGCGATGGAACGGGTGATCGCCTGGCGGATCCACCACGTGGCGTACGTGGAGAACTTGAAGCCCTTGGCGTAGTCGAACTTCTCCACGGCGCGGACCAGGCCGGCGTTGCCCTCCTGGATGAGGTCGAGGAGCGGCAGTCCGCTGCGCGGGTAGCGGCGGGCCACGGCGACGACCAGGCGGAGGTTGGAGCGGATGAAGACTTCCTTCGCACGCTCACCCTCGGCGGCCAGGGCTTCGAGCTCCTCCTGGGAGGGCTCCTCGCCCTTGCGCTCTATCGCGCCGTCGAGGATCTGCTGGGCGTACACGCCCGCCTCGATGATCTGCGAGAGCTCCACTTCCTTGGCCGCGTCGAGCAGCGGGGTGCGCGCGATCTCGTCCAGGTACATGCCGACCAGGTCGCGGTCTGCGATCTCCCCGCCCACAGCGCGAGCGCTGCTCGTGGACTGACGACGGGCGACGGCGCGGGTTGCCATGCGTGCTCCCTTGCGATGAGTTCGGTCGCGGTGGTGCGGTGGTTCGGCTGCGCTGGTGCGGCTGCCCGGACACTCTCCCGAGTGCCCGCTTCCGAAGGAAACAACGACTGGAATCGGGACAGAATTCCCACGTTGCTCCCTGTTTTTCGAGATCTTGCAGTATCCTGCCCCGCCACGCCCCGATCAAAGCGGATCGGCGATACCGCCTGGGCCGAAGATCCGCAGGTCAGGGCGGTAATTACGGCCGACCCCAGAGACCTGGCGGATCGGCGCGAGCGGGGTGGCGATGAGACCACCGTCACACTTGACAGGGCCGTTTTCGCTCCGCCGCAGCACCGCCCCCCGGCCGCACTCCTACCCCAAGAGACGGCCATCACCGGCTTCTGGTTGCCTCGGCCGGCGACGACCTACCCGTCCGAGGGAAGGCGCGGCATATTCCTGCGGCATGACCCTCCGACTCCCCGAGCCTCGGAGAGTCGCTTGTGCCGTCCGGCCGGCGACGCCCACACTCAGAGGAGGTGCTGCACATGACCGCTCTCGCTCACGAGACGCTGGAGGCCGTATTGCCGAAGGTCGCGACACCCCCGTCGGACCTTGACGACGTCCTGTGGCAGGCATGGAAAGCCATGGAACTCCCCGAGGGCTACCACGCCGAGATCGTCGAGGGGTTCATCGAGGTGTCACCCACGGGTCGCTACTCGCACGGCCGTACCGTCAATCGCTTGAGGGATCAGCTCGTCGTATTCCTCGCCGGCGGCGAGTTCGCCGCTCGCCAGGAGATGAACGTCATCCACAAACGCAAGGTGTGGATCCCCGATCTATTCGTCGTACTGGAGGACACCGAGGGACACGTCACCGAGGACGGTCTCGGGGTCGACGCCTCCGCTGTAAAGCTGATCGTCGAAGTCGTTTCCCCCGGAAGCGACAACATCACGCGCGACCGGACGCGCAAGCGGCGCGATTACGCCCGGGCGGCCGTTCCCGTGTACGTCCTGATCGACGACTTCGACGACGGCGGCACCGTCACCGTGCTGACCTCACCCAACCCCGAGAAGGCCGTCTACGAGGACGAGGCGCGGACGGCCTACGGGACCCCGGTCGCGATTGCGGCCGGTCCCGTCAAGGGGTTCAGCATCGGCGAGGACATCACCGGGCCGCCCCGCGTCCCTTAACCAGGGCGGGTGGAAACCTGGGGGCAGGCGTGGCAGGCCAGGGGTCCCGACTGGGTCCACCACTTGCAGCGAGGGCGGAGGTGACAGGGCGGGAGCGGGGGTCCGAACCGGGAGGTGGCCTCCAGACGGGTGGCCAGGGTGCAGGTGTCGGCCTCGCGGTTGAGGCAGTGCGGGACGCAGTGGGAGGCCAGGCGGAGCAGCCGGCGCGGCTCGGTTCCTTCGGGCAGCTCGGCGAGGACCTCGGCCGCCGGGCGGGGTGCGCGGAGGTAGACCGGGGGGCCGTCGAGGCCGTCGCGGACCGCGAGGACCAGCGACTCCGGCGCGTACGCCGAGCCGCTGGGGCACCAGAGCTGCTGCTCGCGGTCAGCCAAATTGCAGGGACCGCTTCGAGAGGCCCATCCAGAAGCCCGAGACCGGGGTGGTCGCCGTGGTGAGCTCGGATTCCGCGGCGCCCAGGGTGACGAAGAGGGGGGCGAAGTGTTCCGTACGGGGGTGGGCCAGGCGGCCGGCCGGGGACTTGGCTTCGAAGTCGAGCAGGGCGTCGATGTCGGAGGCGGCCAGCGCCTCGTGGCCCCAGGCGTCGAATTCGGCGGACCACGACGGGACGCCGGGGCCGGTGTGGCGCAGGGCGGCCAGGTTGTGGGTGAAGAAGCCGCTGCCCACGATGAGGACGCCCTCGTCGCGCAGGGGGGCCAGCTTGCGGCCGATCTCCATCAGGCGGCGCGGATCGAGCGTCGGCATGGATATCTGGAGCACCGGTATGTCGGCCTCCGGGAACATCTCCACCAGGGGGACGTACGCGCCGTGGTCCAGGCCCCGGTCGGGGATGTCCTGGACGGGGGTGCCGGGCGCCTTGAGCAGCTTTCGGACCGACGCGGCCAGCTCGGGGGCGCCCGGGGCGTCGTAACGGACCTGGTAGTAGTGCTCGGGGAAGCCCCAGAAGTCGTAGACGAGCGGGACCGGCTCGGTGGCCCCGAGGGCGAGCGGGGCCTCTTCCCAGTGGGCGGAGACCATCAGGATCGCGCGGGGGCGGGGCAGGTCCGCGGACCAGGCGGCCAGTTCGCCGGGCCAGAGCGGGTCGTCCGCGAGGGGCGGGGCTCCGTGGCTCAGGTAGAGCGCCGGCATCCGGGTCCGGTGCGGGGTCATGACTTCGGGCGTCGGCATCAGGGGCTCCAGGAATCGTCACGGCGGGCCGCCACACACAGACTAACCCCGCGTCGTTCAAATTTGAACGACGCGGGGTCATCAGTCATTCCCGTACCCACCCCGGAGCGGGGTCCGCCCGGGTCAGTGGGCGATCACCGGGATCTTCATCTCGGCGTCCTCGCCCTCGGCGACCGGGTCGCCCGCGCCCGGCTTGCCGGTGGTGATGAGGGTCAGGGCGATGAGCGAGCTGGCGACCAGGATGCCGACCGCCCACCAGATCGCGGAGGAGTAGCCCTCCACCATGGCCTGGGCCTGGATCAGCTTCGCCGCCGGGCCGCCCGCCGCGGCCTCGGCCGCGTGGTCGGTCAGGTACGCAGTCGTCGCGGAGGCGGCGATCGTGTTCAGCAGGGCGGTGCCGATCGCGCCGCCCACCTGCTGCGAGGTGTTGACCATCGCGGAGGCGACACCGGCGTCGGCCGGGTTCACCCCGTACGTGGCCAGGGACATGGCGGGCATGAACGCCGTACCCATGCCGAGGCCCAGCAGCAGCTGCGCCGGCAGGATCAGCGCCGGGTAGGAGGAGCCGACCTCGAGCTGCGTCAGCAGCAGCATGCCGCTGGCGGCGACCATGAAGCCGGGGCCCATCAGCAGGCGCGGGGGGACCCGCGTCATGAGGCGGGCGCCGATCTGCGTGGAGCCGGTGATCATGCCCACGATCATCGGGAGGAAGGCGAAACCGGTCGTGACGGGCGAGAAGCCCTTGACGACCTGCAGGTAGTAGGTGAGGAAGAGGAAGAGGCCGAACATCGAGATGACGGCGAGGCCCAGCGAGAGGTAGACGCCGCCGCGGTTGCGCTCCAGCAGGACGCGCAGCGGGAGCAGCGGGTTCTTCGTACGGGACTCGACGAAGACGAACGCGGCGAGCAGCACCGCGGAGGCGATGAACATGCCCACGGTGAGGCCGTCCGACCAGCCGGCCGACTCGGCGCGGGTGAATCCGTAGACGAGGGCGACCAGACCGGTCGTGGACAGCACGACGCCGGGGATGTCGAGGGGGGCGCGGTTACGGCCGCCGGCCGGCTCGCGGATGATCATCCAGGCGCCGACGGCGGCGACGATCGCGAACGGGATGTTGACGAAGAAGGTCCAGCGCCAGTTCAGGTACTCGGTGAGGACGCCGCCGAGGATCAGGCCCACGGCGCCACCGCCACCGGCGATCGCACCGTAGATGCCGAAGGCCTTGGCGCGCTCCTTGGCGTCGGTGAACATGACGGCCAGCAGCGAGAGCGCGGCGGGCGCGAGCAGTGCGCCGAAGGCACCCTGGAGGGCGCGGGCGCCCAGCATCATGGCCTCACCCTGTGCGGCGCCGCCCAGGGCGGAGGCCAGGGCGAAGCCGATGAGGCCGACGATGAAGGCGTTCTTGCGGCCCCACTTGTCGGCGATGCGGCCGCCGAAGAGGAGCAGTCCGCCGAAGGCCAGCGCGTACGCGGTGATGACCCACTGGCGGTTGCCGTCCGATATGCCGAGGTCGGTCTGGGCGGACGGGAGGGCGATGTTCACGATGGTCGCGTCGAGGACGACCATCAGCTGCGCCAGCGCGATGAAGACCAGGGCCTTCCAGCGGCTGGGGTCGGCGCCGGCCAGCTGCGGATTCGCGGCTGTTTTTGACATGGGGGTACCCACTTCGTGGTGCGAGATGACTGAAAAGTGACGATTAGGGAGGTCTTGCGACGCTAAAGGGCGCGACCCGGGGGCGTCACATGGTTTTCCGCCTCAGGTCCGCCAACGTGGTCGCCGAGCCCGGCAGTTCGGAGCGCGCCGGCGCCCTCAACCCGTCGAGGAAGAGCTGCAGATGGCGGTGGACGAACACGCTCGCGTCGAAGCAGCCGGTGCCCGGGAGGGGGCGGCTGAGCTGGGACAGCGCGATCATCAGGTCGCCGACGCCGATGTCCGTGCGCACCAGCCCGGAGGTGCGGCCGGCGGCCAGCAGGGCCTCGATCGTCTCCTCCAAGGCCTCGCGGGAGGCGACCAGTTCGGGGTGGTCGTGGTCGAAGTCGCTGGAGAGCACGGGGCACAGGGCGCCGATCCGCTCGTCCGCCGCCGCGTGCGTGAACCGGCACAGGGCGGCGAAGGCGTCCGGCTCCTCGGCGAGCGAGTCGACGGCCAGAGCGGTCACCCGGTCCAGGCCGAAGAGCACGACGTGGTGGATCAGGGCCGGGCGGTCGGGGAAGTGCCGGTAGAGCGTGGCGTTGCCCACGCCGGCCCGGCGGGCGATCTCGTCGAGGGGGGCGGCGGGGCCGAACTCCACGAGCACGTCGCGGGCGGCGGACAGGATGCGCTCCCGGTTGCGGACGGCGTCGGCGCGCGGGCGCGGGACCGCGTCCGCGCCGGTGCGGGCACGCTTGCCCGCAGCCTTGACCGCCGCCTTGACCTTGCCCGCAGCCGCACCCACGACCGCACACGCACCCGCGCCCGAGGCCGCGACACCCGCGGCCGGAGCCGTGAGGTCGAGGTCGGCCTCCGGGCCCGGTACGGACAGGGCCGCCGGATCGGTGGTGGCGGGGCTCTTCATGGACGACTCCCTGACAGGGTCACGCGTACTTCCGGGTGGGTCGCTCGTTCCGCCCGAAACGGGGAGCGGCTCCCCGGTTCATGGGGACTCTGGTTCAAACGGGGAGAGGGTCCCCGCTTATTTCACTCTCCCGTGTGACCTGGGTCACACCTACCTGGGCCTTTTGATCTCGTTTGGCCTCTTCCGACGCGCGAGCCCGCTCCAGCCGTCGGAGGGTGAGCCCACAGAGCGCAGTCCGGACCCGGCCGGCTGCCGCGGACCCGAAGGCCGATCTCCATGCCGCAGACGCGCCACCGGATACGCAAGCCAAGCCGCACCAGCGTCTTCGTCGGCATCACCGCGCTGGCGCTCGGCATCACGGCGACGGCGAGCGCGGGCATATCCAGTCGCAGCCATTCGGCGGCCGGGCCGGTCGGCGCGACCAGCGCCGAGGCACTGCTCGCGCCCTGCCGGATCTCCGGCGCGATGGGCGTGCAGATGTCCGAGGGGCTGCCGACCGCGCCGGGGTACTCGCGCTCGACCGGCGAGGTCCGCGCACTGAACCTGATGATCGACTTCCCCGACGCCAAGGGCGAGGGCACGGCGACCGACCGGCTGGCGGAGTTCTTCCCGCAGACGTCCGACTGGTTCCGCACCAGCTCCTACGGGCGGCTGACCTACCGGGCCGAGGCGCCGATAAAGAACTGGCTGCGGATGCCGATGCCGTTCGCGGCGTACGGGATCGAGCGGGGTTCCGCGTACGAGCCCGGCTACCGCCAGCTCGTCGAACACATCATCAAGACCTCCGACGCCGAGGTCGATTTCTCCCGATATGACCTGATAAATATCCTCGTCACGCCGAACGCCGGCCCCTCCGCCCTCGACACCGTCCTCTCCGTCACCTTCTCCGGCAACGGCGAGGCCCCGATGGCGGACGGCGTCCCGCTCGCCAACACGTCCTTCGTCTACAGCCGCCAGGACGACGGCTCCGGCTCCTACCGGGAGACCGGCTACCGCGTGCTCCCCCATGAGAACGGGCACGTCTTCGGCCTGCCCGACCTCTACACCGCCGACGGCGGCGGCACGGTGGGGCACTGGGACATCATGAGCGAGGACTGGGGCGCCAACAACGATCTGCTGGGCTGGCACAAGTGGAAGCTGGGCTGGCTCGACAGCAACCAGATCAGCTGCGCCGGGAAGTCCGGCGTCAGCGACCACGTGCTGAGCCCGCTGGCCGTGGAGGGCGGCACCAAGCTGGCCTTCGTCCCCGTCTCGGAGAGCGCCGGGTACGCCGTGGAGGTGCGCACCCGTGCCGGGAACGACGAGGCCGTCTGCAAGCCCGGCGTCCTCATCTACAGGGTGGACTCCGACGTGGACACCGGCCGCGGGCCCGTCACCGTCTCCGACAGCTCCGGCGCGAGCGGGGGCTGCACCCGGCGCTCCAACGTGCACGCGGAGCTCTCGGACGCGCCGTTCCGCCCGGGCGAGAGCTTCACCGACGACAAGTCGGGCATCAGCGTCTCGGTCGTGGGCGAGCTGCGCAACGGCAGCTACCAGGTCCGGGTCACCCGGCCGTGATCGGTGAACCCCGCGGCCGGACGGCCGGACGGGACGAGCAGCGGCTCCAAATGCTGACGCTCGACCCGCCGGATAGCGACCTACGACCCCCCACCGGGCCGGACCCGTTCCCGCATGGTTGGAAACCCAGCCGTGTAACGACGTAGTAAGGAGACGCGTGAAGGCCTTCGCGCTGCGCCGTACCGGCGAGCCGCCCGCCGTGCTGGAACGGCCCGTCCCCCACCCCCGGGCGGGCGAGGTCCTCGTACGCACCACGGCCGCGCTCATCTGCGCCTGGGACGGGCACACCGCCGCCGGGGCGCCCACCGGGCTCGGCCACGAGGCCGTCGGCGTCGTCGAGGCCGTCGGCCCCGGGGTCTGCCCGTCCTACGTCGGCCGACGCGTCGGCGTCGAGGGCCACGGGCGGCTCGCCGAGCTCTTCCGCGCCCCGGCGGCCGGGGCCGGGCTGGTCGCGCTCCCCGACACCATCTCCGACCACCAGGCCCTCTACGCGGCGGGCGCGCTCCCCACCGGCTTCGCCGCCGCCGATGAGTCCGGGCCTCCCCCGGGCGCCAGCGTCGTCGTCTTCGGCCAGGGCGCGGTCGGGCTCGGCGCGACCATCGCGGCAGGCCGGCTGCGCGGGGCCCGCGTCATCGCCGTCGAGCCGGAGATGAAGCGCCAGCGCCTCGCCCTGCGGTTCGGGGCCGACGTGGTGATCGACCCGGCCTACGAGGACACCACCGAGCGGATCATGGAGCTGACCGGCGGCGCCGGCGCCGACCGCGCGATCATGGCGACGGCCGCGCCCGCCGCCGCGAGGGCCGCCCGCGGGGGGCTCTCGGAGAGCGGGAAGATCACGTACGCCCGCTGCCGGCCGCCGCAGAGCAGCGGGGCGCGGCTCGCGCGCGCACTGCACCTGATCGGGGACGGGCTGGTGGACCCGACGGTGATCACCACGCACGAGTTCCCGTTCGACCGGGTCGGGGAGGCCTTCGGGCGGCTCGCCGCGAAGGAGCCGGGCATGATCAAGCCGGTCATCCTCTTCCCGCGTCCGGCCTCCTCCTCGTCCGCACCCTCCTCCGTCGGCAACCACAAGGAGATCCGCCCATGACCAGCACCCCCGAAGAGCGCCTCGCCGCCGCCGGCCTGAAGCTCCCACCGACGCCCTCGCCGGTCGCCGTCTACGTCCCCGCCGTGCAGAGCGGGCACTACGTGTACACCTCCGGCCAGCTCCCGATGGTCGACGGCGCGCTCCCCCTCACCGGGAAGGTCGGTGCCGAGGTCACCCCGGAGCAAGCCAAGGAGCTGGCGCAGCAGTGCGCGCTGAACGCGCTGGCCGCCGTCACCTCCGTCGCCGGGGACCTCTCCGCGGTGAAGCGCGTGGTCAAGGTGGTCGGCTTCGTGGCCAGCGATCCGCACTTCACTGGACAGCCCGGCGTGCTCAACGGCGCGAGCGAGCTGCTGGGCACCGCCTTCGGTGACGCGGGCATCCACGCCCGCAGCGCGGTCGGCGTGAGCGTGCTGCCGCTGGACGCACCCGTCGAGGTGGAGCTCCTCGTCGAACTGCACGCTCCGATGGGCCTCTAGGGGCCGGCGGAGTGTCGGGCAGTCACCGATCCCACGAACCGGGGCGCTCGGACTCACCCCCATTTCCGTGGAATTACCCCAACGTAAAGGCCTGACCTGGGGTTCAGCGGAATTCCGTCGCGATCGGGAACCCGGCGACACATGGCAAAGTGGGATCATGAGGCTGCGTGATCTGCTGTCGTCCGAAGAGGCCCAGGCGCCTGCGGACCTGTGTCTGCTGCGCCTGCTGCGGCTGCCCGGCGGCGAGCGGGACCTCGACCGGCCCGTCCTCGGAACGGTGACCATCGACCTGCCCGACCCCGGGCGCTTCGTGTCCCCGGGCGACTTGGTGCTGTCCGGACTGGCCTGGCACCGTCAGGACGCGGGGACCGGCCAGGATGCGGGGGCCGACCGGTCCGACGCGTTCGTCCGCGTGCTCGTGGAGGCGGGCGCCGTGGCGCTGGGCGCGGGCGAGGCGCAGTTCGGCCACGTCCCCGACGATCTGGTGGAGGCCTGCGCCCGGTACGGGCTGCCGCTGCTCGCGGTGGGCGTGGAGGTGCCGTTCACCTCGGTCACCGAGTACGTGGCGCGCGGCCGCACCGAGGAACGGATCGGCGGTCTCGCCGCGCTCGTCGACCGGCACCGGCGCTTCAGCACCCAACGGCAGGCCGGGGCGGGGGCCGAAGCCCTCCTCGAACTGCTGCTGGCCGAGCTGGACCTGCACGCGCACATCCTCTCCCCGACCGGCCGGCAGATCGCGGGCGCGCAGCCACCGCTGCCGGAGAAGACGGCCTCGGCGCTGGCGGGGCGGTTCCTGGCCGCCGAACGGGCGGGCGAGCGGGCCCCGCACCGTACGGTCGCGCGCGGGACGGCCTTCTCCCTGTTCCCGGTCCGCTCCGGGGCCGGGGACACGGACTCCGCTCCCGGTGCGGCGCTGACCGACTGGCTGATCGCCGTCGAGGCCGACAGTGCCGACTGGAACGACGAACGCGTCGACCTGCTGGACCGGCTCGCGCGGCTGGTCTCGGTGGAGCGCGGCGGCCGCGACACCGACCGCACGATGCGGCGGCGCGCAGCCGAACGGCTGCTGGCGCTGGTCGGCTCGGCCGCCGTCGGGGACGGCGGGCAGGCGCTCCTCGAGGAAGAGGAGGCGGCGGCCCGGCTCACGGCGGGCGACACCGGGGCCGCCGGGGACTCCGGGGACACCGGCTCGGAAGGCCGGCTGCGCTGGCAGGCCGTTTCGGCCCGGCTGGACGCCAAGGGCGCGCACGGTTTCCCCGTAGCGGCGTCCGTACGCGACCTGCTGGAGGAGGTCCTGCTGCATCCGCGCTGCCTGGGGCCGGAAGCCGGTCCGCGGATGGCCGTCACGGCGGCCGGAGACGGGGCCGAGGCCGTCGCCTTCGTGCTCGTCGGGGCGGACACGAAACTGACGCCCGATGCGGTCGTCCGGGTCGCCGGCGGCTCGCTGCCGCGCGGGCTGCGGGCCGGGGAGCGGCTGGCCTTCGGCGTCAGCGACCCGGTGGGCGGGGCCTCGGAACTGCGGCACGCGCTCGCGCAGGCCCGTAACGCCCGTCAGGTCGCGGCGCCTTCGGAACAGGTCGCCGCCCGGGGGCCGGACGATCTCGCCGCGCACGTCATGGCGCTGCTGCCGCTGATCCCGGTCGAGGTCCGGCGGGAGTTCAGCCGCCGGCTGCTGGCCCCGCTGACGGACTACGACCGGCGCTACCGCTCCGACCTGGTGCCCACCCTGCGGTCCTTCCTGGAGCACGACGGCTCTTGGGCGCGCTGCGGAGAGGCACTGCACCTGCACGTGAACTCGCTGCGCTACCGGATCAGCCGCATCGAGGCGCTGACGGGGCGCAACCTGAGCCGGCTCGAGGACAAGATGGACTTCGCCGCGGCCCTGCAGATGGGCTGAGCCCGCCCGGAGTAACCTCTCGGCCCGCAGGAAGATCATCGGAACGGCACCGAGGGGGATCCCCGCATGACCCGCCACATCGAGTTCGAGCGACTGCACAACTTCCGTGACCTGGGGGGCTACCGCACGGAGGACGGCTCCACCGTCGTGTGGGGCGCCCTCTACCGGGCGGACTCCCTCGGCAAGCTCGCGGGCGCCGACTGGGACCGGTTCCTGGACCTCGGCGTGCGTACGGTCATCGACCTGCGCTACCCCTGGGAGATCGAGGCGAAGGGGCGGATACCGGAGCCCGAGCGGTTCACGTACGCCAACCACAGCATCGAGCACCGGCCGTACGACCAGGCCGAGATCGACCCGGACACCGACCCGTGGCGGTTCCTCGCGGACCGGTTCGCCGAGGTCGCCGAGGACGGGGTGGCGGAGATCCGCGCCGCGATCGAGCTGCTCGCCGAGGGCCCGGGACCCGCGGTCTTCCACTGCACCTCGGGCAAGGACCGCACCGGTCTGATCGCCGCTCTCGTCCTGACCCTCCTCGGGGTGGACGAGGAGCAGATCCTCGCGGACTTCGCCCTGACCGAGCTGGCCACGGCCCGGCTGACGGCCGACTGGCACGCCGCCCACCCGGGCCGCACGATGCGCTGGCCCTCGTACGGCCGTGCGCCCGCCGAGATCCTGCGCCTGACCCTGGCCGACCTCGCCACCCGCCACGGCTCGGTCCACTCCTACCTGACGGACGAGGTCGGCATCACGCCGGCGACGACGGCGCGGCTGCGGGACCGGTTCCTGACGCGGTGAGGTCGGGTGCCGGACGCGGTCAGCCCTGCTGCTTCCGCGCGTCGATCTCGGCGACGAGCCCCTCGATCAGGCCCTTGATCTCGTCCCGGATGGGGCGTACGGCCTCGACGCCCTGGCCCGCGGGATCCTCCAACTGCCAGTCCAGGTAGGTCTTGCCGGGGAAGTAGGGGCAGGCGTCCCCGCAGCCCATCGTGATGATGTAGTCGGACGCCTGCGCGGCCTCGGGGGTGAGGACCTTCGGCTTCTGGTCGGAGATGTCGATGCCCAGCTCGGCCATCGCGGCCACCGCGGAGGGGTTGATCCGCTCCCCGGGCAGGGAGCCCGCGGAGCGGACCTCGACGCGGTCTCCGGCGAGGTGGCGCAGGAATCCGGCGGCCATCTGCGACCGGCCCGCGTTGTGGACGCAGACGAACAGCACGGAGGCGAGCGGGGTGGAGGACATCGGCTCTTCCTTCAAAGTCGGCCCGGGTCGATATCAGCACGGGATGATGTCAGCTTTGGGTGATATCAGTCTTGAATGGTGTGACAGTATCAGCGCATGATGACGTCAGCCGCCACTGATCTGCTCCGGGTGATCGCCGACCCGGTCAGGTTCCGGATCGTGACCCTGCTCGCCCGCGAGACCCTCTGCACCACCCACCTCGTGGAGGAGACCGGCGCACGGCAGACGAACCTTTCCAACCACCTGAAGGTGCTGCGGGAAGCGGGGGTCGTCGAGACCGAGCCCTGCGGCCGGTTCATGTACTACAAGCTGAAGCCCGAGGTCATCGAGGCCCTCGCGGAATCCTTCGGCGAGCTGGCCGCCACCGCTCGCACCACCCATGAGACGAACCGGAAGCGAGCCTGCTGATGACCGCGACCGCGACCGTCCACGAGGACGGCCCGATCATCGCCAAGCTCTCCACCCTCGACCGCTTTCTCGCGGTCTGGATCCTGCTGGCCATGACCCTCGGCCTCGGGCTCGGCCGGCTGATCCCCGGCCTGAACGACGCGCTCGCGAAGGTCGAGATCGGCGGCATCTCGCTCCCCATCGCGGTCGGCCTGCTGGTCATGATGTACCCGGTCCTCGCGAAGGTCCGGTACGACAAGCTCGACTCCGTCACCGGCGACCGCAAGCTCATGGCGTCCTCGCTCGTCGTCAACTGGCTCGTCGGCCCGGCCGTGATGTTCGCGCTCGCCTGGATCTTCCTGGCCGATCTGCCCGAGTACCGCACCGGCCTGATCATCGTCGGCCTGGCCCGCTGCATCGCCATGGTCGTCATCTGGAACGACCTCGCCTGCGGCGACCGCGAGGCCGCCGCCGTCCTGGTCGCCCTCAACTCGGTCTTCCAGGTCCTCGCCTTCGGCGTCCTCGGCTGGTTCTACCTCGACCTGCTGCCCGGGTGGCTCGGCCTCGGCGAGGGCGAACACCTCGACATCTCGATGTGGAAGATCGCGCTGAACGTCGTCATCTTCCTCGGCGTCCCGCTCCTCGCCGGCTTCCTCACCCGCCGCATCGGCGAGCAGAAGCTCGGCCGTGACGCGTACGAGTCGAGGTTCCTGCCGAGGATCGGCCCCTGGGCCCTGTACGGCCTGCTCTTCACGATCGTCGTCCTCTTCGCCCTCCAGGGCAGGAACATCACCTCGCAGCCCGTGGACGTGGCCCGCATCGCGCTCCCGCTCCTCGTCTACTTCGCGGTGATGTGGTGCGGCACCTTCGCCCTCGGCAAGGCCATCGGCCTCCCTTACGACCGCACCGCGACGCTTGCCTTCACGGCCGCGGGCAACAACTTCGAGCTGGCCATCGCGGTCGCCATCGCCACCTTCGGCGTCACCAGCGGCCAGGCCCTGTCCGGGGTCGTCGGGCCGCTGATCGAGGTTCCGGTGCTGATCGGGCTGGTCTACGTATCGCTGGCCTGGCGCAAGAGGTTCACGACGGCCGTGTGACCGCGGGTCGCGCGGGCCCCTCGTGGCCCGCGCGGCCTCAGGCGATCCGCGGGCTGCGGCGCTCCAGCAGGACGACGTCGCGCCACACGCCGTGGTGGCGGCCGATGCGCACGCGGGTGCCGATGACCCGGAAGCCGGCCCGCTGGTGCAGGGCCAGGCTCGCGGTGTTCTCGGGGAAGATCCCGCACTGGATCGTCCAGATGCCCGCCGCCTCGGTCGAGGCGATCAGCGCGTCCAGCAGGGCGCGGGCGACGCCGCGGCCCCGGGCGGCGGGGTGGACGTAGACGGAGTGCTCGACCACGCCGGCGTACGCGCACCGGTCCGAGACCTTGGACGCGGCGACCCAGCCGAGCAGCTTCCCGTCCGGGTCGACCGCGGCGAAGCGGTGCTCGGACAGCCTCGCCGCATCGAAGGTCTCCCAGGTGGGGGCCTCGGTCTCGAAGGTGGCGTTGCCCTCGGCGATCCCGGCCCGGTAGATCGCCAGGACCTCGTCCGCGTGCGCAGGGGTCAGCAGCTCGATGCGCAGGCTCATGCCGCGCCCGCCCGGGTCAGCAGGGCGCCCATGGCGGCGAGGACGGCGGGCTCCACGCGGTAGTAGACCCAGGTGCCGCGCCGCTCGGAGGAGAGCAGGCCGGCGTCCTTGAGCTTCTTCAGGTGGTGGGAGACCGTCGGCTGGGAGACGCCCACGTCGGAGATGTCGCACACGCACGCCTCGCCGCCCTCGTGCGAGGCGACGGCGGAGAAGAGGCGCAGGCGCACCGGATCACCGAGGGCCTTGAACATCACCGCGGTCCGCTCGGCCTCCTCGGCCGTCAACGGGCGCTCCGACAGGGGCGGGCAGCAGGCCGTCACGGCCTCCGGATCCAGCAGGGGCAGGGCTTTGGAAAGGGACATGCATGCATCATCCCCAGAAATTAGATGGATGTCTATGTTGACGAACGTCGATACAGGGTGCCAATCTGGAGCCGTCAGGACATCGACGAACGTCGAAGCAGTGAAGCAGCCAGGGGAGCCCGTCGTGAACGCATCCACCGAAACCCTGCCCGTCGTCGTGATCGGAGCCGGCCCGATCGGCCTCGCGGCCGCGGCCCGGCTCGTCGAGCGGGACATCGAGCCCCTCGTACTGGAGGCGGGCCCCGCCGCCGCTTCCGCGGTCCGTACGTGGGCCCACGTACGGCTCTTCTCCACCTGGGGCGAGGTCGTCGACCCGGCCGCCGAGAAGCTCCTCGCCCCCACGGGCTGGGTCAAGCCCGACCCGGCCGCCTACCCCTCCGGCGGGGACTGGGCCGAGCGCTACCTCCAGCCGCTGGCCGACGCCCTCGGCGAGCGCGTCCGCTACGGCGCGACCGTCACCGGAGTCTCCCGCGCCGGCCGCGACCGCATCGTCGACGCCGACCGCGAGGCCCAGCCCTTCGTCGTCCACCACACCGCGGCCGACGGCACCGAGACCCGTGTCTTCGCCCGCGCCGTCATCGACGCCTCCGGCACCTGGTCCAGCCCCGGCCCGGCGGGTGCCAGCGGTCTGCCCGCCCTCGGCGAGCGCGCCGCGGGCGAGCGCGTCTCCTACCGGGTCCCGGACCTCAAGGACCCGGCCGTCCGGGCCCGTTACGCCGGAAAGCGCACCGCCGTGATCGGCTCCGGCGCTTCCGCCTTCACCGCGCTCGCCGGCCTGGCCGACCTCGCGAAGGTGGAGTCCGGCACCCGTGCCGCCTGGATCCTGCGCCGCGGCCTCTCCGGCTCCACCTTCGGCGGCGGCGCAGCCGACCAGCTGCCCGCGCGCGGCGCCCTCGGGCTCGCCGCGAAGGCCGCCGTCGACGACGGCCACGCCGACGCGGTCACCGGCTTCCGCACCGAGGCCGTCGAGCGGGACTCCGCCGGCCGGCTGGTCCTCGTCGGCGAGGACGGCCGCCGCCTCGACGCGGTCGACGAGGTCATCGTCCTGACGGGCTTCCGCCCCGATCTCGCCTTCCTCGGCGAGCTGCGCCTCGGCCTCGACGACCGCCTCCAGGCGCCCAGCGCGCTCGCCCCGCTGATCGACCCCAACCAGCACTCCTGCGGCACCGTCTACCCCCACGGCGCCGCCGAACTCTCCCACCCGGAGAAGGACGTCTACCTCGCCGGCATGAAGTCCTACGGACGCGCCCCCACCTTCCTGGCCATGACCGGCTACGAGCAGGTCCGCTCCATCGCCGCCGCCCTCGCGGGCGACCACGAGGCCGCCGAACGCGTCGAGTTGACCCTCCCCGAGACCGGCGTCTGCGGCGGAGCCGGCCTCTTCGACGAGCCCGCGGCAGCCGAGGAGACCGGCGGCGGCTGCTGCTCCACCCCGGCCACCCTCGCCATCGGCGCCCCCGCCACGGCCTCCGGCGGCTGCTGACGGTGCGACGAACACCCCCGCCGGGTCAGGCGGCTCTGGCGGCCCGGGTCGTGGTGGCGGCCAGGCGCTGGTAGGCGTAGGCCGCCGAGACCAGGGTCATGTGGCGGTGCCAGCCGGGGAACGAGCGGCCCTCGAAGTCCTGGATGCCGTGGTGTTCGCCCATCGCGGCGACCGTGTCGACGGCGCCCTGGAGCAGCTGCGTCAGTGCGAGCAGCTCCTCCATGCGGCGGTGGACGAGATTGGTGAGCCAGATGCGGCCGGGCCGACGGCGGGTGGGTTCCCATTCCGCGAAGAGCAGGCCCGCGGCGACCGTGCGGGTCCCGTCGGGTCGCAGGACGGGGGTCCTGACGGGGACCGACACCACCTGGGCGCGCCGCGGGCGGCCGTCCTGGCCGACCACGGTCGTGATGTGCGGATGCCGGACTCCGCTGCGCAGCAGCTTCTGCCGGGCGGTCTCCACGGCCGGGTGGCCGCCCGTGGCCGTTCCCGCCGAGCGGACGGGTGAGGGGTCGGGCAACAGCTGAAGATCGTCGGCCACGGCGAGTACGAAACCGTGCCCGCTGCCGTTCAGCCGCTCGACGACCGGGCGGGCGTCGGGCGTGGAGCCGACGTCGGCGACGACCGGTGCGGCCACGACCGACGAGTGCGCCGACAGCGCGTCCACCAGGCCCACCGTGTGGGCCCAGTGCGGCCGGAACGGAACCGAGTCGGGCACGCGCGCCCTGCGCCGCGCCTCCGGGTCCTTGGTCCACCGCTCCGGCAAGTGCAGCCTCCACCCGACGGGCAGGTGCTCACGACCTCCGGACAGGAACAGGCCGACGCTGAGCTGGCAGTTGATGGTGCGGTCGAGTTCGGGGACGAACCGCCGGTGCACCCCGACCGAGTGGCTGCCCCGCTTGGGCAGCACCGCCGGGACGACGGTCCACGCCTGCGGGGTGAAGCGACCGTCTATCCAGCGTGCGAGTTCCTGCCGGGTCGCGTTCCAGTCCCAGGGACTGGTGTTCACGAACTGCTGGAGCGATTGCGAGGCGGTGGGGGACGTGGTGACCGTCTCCGCCATGCGGCGCACCGACTTCCTCCCCCGCGTCGCCAGCAGTCCGCGCAGGTAGACCTCGGCCCACTTCATCTGGTCCGTGCGCGGCAGTTGCGCGAACAACTCCTGGCTGAACGCCGAGACCGACGTGCGGTCGCCCGCCGGTCCACGACCGATCACTCCTGTCACGGCCATGGCCGATACCTCCTTCGTCCTCCACGCCGACTCCCGACAACCAGAAGCATAGAGAACGTTCTGTTTTATTTCTCGGTCTCGGTCCTACTTCCTGTAGTCGGTCCCCCGGCGAGCGCCCCGCGCCGCCAGGATGCTCCGGGGGGTGTCCCCGCATGCCCGCAGAGAAAGATCCAGATGATGCAGGAGCGCGCCGCCCGCACACGCAGCGCATTGATCCAGGCTGCGGCCCTGGAGTTCGAGCACCGGGGGTACGAAGGGGCGTCGCTCTCCCGCATCAGCGAGACCGCCCTCACCTCGATCGGCGGGCTGACCTTCCACTTCCGTACGAAGAGGGCCCTGGCCGACTCCGTCCGCTCGGCCTGCCGGGCGAGCACGGCACGGCACGTGACCGAGGCGCTGACGAGCCCGGAGCCGCCGATGGTGGCCCTGGGATCCCTCGTCACGGCGCTGATGCGGCGCCTGGAGACCAGCGTGGAGGCCCGCGCCGCGGCCCGGCTGCGGCGCGAGCGGCTCGACTCCGGGACCACCGGCCGCCCCGAGGCCCACGTATGGGCACCGGCCCTGAAGTCCCTGCTCGCCCGCGCCCACGCGACGGGGAGCCTGCGGGCCGGCGTGGCGCCCGGCGTGGCCGAGGCCCTCATCGTCCGGCTGGTCGAGGGCACCGAGCTGTCCGCCTGCGACCTCCACGGCGGTACGGACACCTGCCCGCACGCGCCGTCGGCCGAGCAGGTGTGGGGGCTGTTGCTGACCGCGATCGCCCGGCCGGGCGCCGGCGCCTGACACCGTCAGCGCAGGGTCAACTCCCCCTGGATCTCGGCGAGCGAGCGGTTCTTCGTCTCCGGCACCTGCCGTACGACGAAGACGAGCCCGCCCGCCGCCACCGCGGCGAAGCACCAGAAGACCCAGGACACGCCCACGGCGTCGGCGACCGGCAGGAAGAGCTGTCCGACGACGAAGTTGGCGGCCCAGTTGACCAGCGCGCACAGGGCTCCGCCGCGCGCCCGCGCCTCGGGCGGGAACAGCTCGGCGGCCAGGATCCAGAACACCGGTCCGAGGCCGATCGCGAAGCTGCCGACGTAGGTGATCATGCAGATCAGGGCGATCACGTTGGTCACCGGGCCGGACGGGACGCTCATCGCCGCACCCAGGGTGACGAGCGATACGGCCATGCCCGCGAGCGAGAACAGCAGCAGGGGCCGACGGCCGGCGCGGTCGATGAGCGGGATGGCGGCCACGGTCATGACGACGTTGACCACACCGATGAAGACCGCGTACTGGATGGAGTGGGTGGCCGGGAGTCCGGCCCGGGCCATGATGCTCGGTGCGTAGTAGATGATGCTGTTGATCCCGCCGAACTGCTGAACGGCCGCCAGTGTGAGACCGATCAGCAGCGCGCGGCGCACCGCGGGGTGGGCCGGGGCCGTCGCGCCGACCGTCTTCCTCGGGCGGGAGCCGGACCGCTGCCCCGTGCGGCGGCGGAGCCACTCCGGGCTCTCCGGGATGAAGAGGGTGCCCAGCAGCATGGCCGCGGAGGGGATCAGACCCACCGCGAACATCGCACGCCAGTCGGCGCTGCCGGCGAAGGCCAGGTTCACCAGGTACGACACCAGGATGCCCACGGTGAGCAGGACCTGATTGGCGGTCACCAGGCGTCCCCGCAGGCGGGGCGGGGCGATCTCGGCGAGGTACAGCGGGACCACGGTGGAGGCGCTGCCCACGGCCACGCCGAGGATCGTCCGGGCCGCGACCATGCTCGCGAAGTCGCGGGCCATGACGGCGGCGGCCAGCCCCAGCGTGAAGGTCGCCGCCACCGCGACGAGGACGCGTTTGCGCCCGAAGCGGTCGGCGGGCCTCGCACTGCCCAGCGCTCCGACGGCCGCGCCGAACAGCAGCGCCGAGATGACCGTCCCCTCCTGGAAGGAGGTGAGGGCGAAGTCCTCCTTCAGGAAGAGCAGCGCACCGGAGATGACCCCGGTGTCGAAGCCGAACAGCAGCCCGCCGAGAGCGACGACCGCAGTGGCCGCTCCCAGTCGCCGGGGCGTCGGCGGGGCCTGCGGCGGCGGGGCCTGCGATGGCTGCGGCTGGTGGGGTACCCGCGGCTCGTGAGGGGGGTGCGACGCCTGCGGCTGCGGCCGTACCACGGGCGTGGGTGAGCGGGGCGCGAGGGACGGGCCGAGGCTGCGCGCGTAGTCCTGCAGTCTCATGACACGCCCCCGGCGACCAGGGCCCTGCTCGGCGGGGCCGCGGCGAACGCAGCCGGTTCCCCCTCCAGTTCCCGTACGACCTCCTCCGTACGGATGCCGAACCATCGGAGGCACGCTTCGAAGTGCCCGGCCTGCGCGGCCAGTCCCCGGTCCGAGCGCGTCGGCCGGGGCCGCAGGCCCGCCGCGGTGTCGAGCGACTCCGCCCGGACGGCCAACGCGGTGTCCGCGTCGACGAGTTCGGCGGCGTAATCGGTCTGGGAGCCGGCGGCGGGTGCGAGATCGCCGAGTTCCGTCCAGACCAGGCGCAGGGGTCGCGCCCCCGCGGCTGCGAGGGTCTCCCAGGTCGGTGAGGTGCGGGGATCGAAGATCCGGGTGCTCGCCCGCCGGGCCAGCCGGGCCGCGAGCAGGGCCGCGGTCCCCCGCAGCGCCTTCGCCTCCTCGCCGCCGGCCCGGTCCAGGAGCCCGTCGATCCGGATGTCGAGGGGCCGCAGCCCGAACGCCACCGTCGAGGCGAGGGGGGCGAGGTCGCGGCCGTCGGCATGGGCCCGGGTCAAGGCCGACAGGTAGGCGGCCACCGCCTGTTCGTACCGCCGGGCGGAGAAACAGGTGGCCAGATGGACGGGGAGGCCCCTGGCGAGCAGGACCTCCATGGCGGCGACGCCGGCGTCGTTCGCGGGCACGGCGACGACCTGGTTGATGCGGTCCACCCGGTCGGCGAGGGACGCCGCCCCGCGGACCAGCTCCGCCGCGTCCGGCGCCGCCGCAGCGGGCAGGACGGGGGACGGCGGGAGCGGGGCCGGCGGGAGGGCGGCCGGCGGGAGGGTGAGCACGACCGTTCCCCGGCGGCCACCGGTCCGGTCGTGGAGGGGACGCAGCGCGTCGCACACCTGCCGCGCCGCGGCCACGCCGGTTTCCGGTCCGAGTCCGGCGCCGGCGATCGTGCCCGCGGCGCCCATGGCCGAGAGCTCGCTCAGCCGGGTGCCTTCCGGCACGCTGTCCTGCAGGTCGAGCCAGAGCGCCACGCTCCCGGCGGCGGATCGCCCCCGTACGGTTTTCGTGTTCACGGTCCCTCCCAGTGGATGTCGTGGGGATGGTGCGGAGCGCCCTCAGCCATGGGTGGCCAGACGCCGCGGATCGTGCAGTACGGCGGCCACGTCCGCGAGGACCCGGGAACCGAGCTCCCCGTCGACGAGCCGGTGGTCGAACGACAGGGCCAGCGTGGTGACCTGACGGGGCACGACCGCGCCCCGGTGGACCCACGGGCGGGGGCCGATCGCGCCGAGGGCGAGGATCGCCGCCTCGCCGGGGTTGAGGATCGGGGTTCCCGTGTCGATGCCGAAGACGCCGATGTTGGTCACGGTGAGCGTCCCGCCGCCGAGGTCGGCCGGAGTGGTCCGGCCCTCGCGAGCGGTGCTCACCAGGCCGTCCAGCGCCGCCGCGAGTCGCGGCAGGGAGAGGGACTGCGCGTCCTTGATGTTGGGCACGAGCAGCCCGCGCGGCGTCGCCGCGGCGATGCCGAGGTTGACCCGGTGCTTGAGGACGATCTCCTGCCGCTCCTCGTCCCAGGAGGCGTTGATCTCGGGATGGCGGCGGACGGCGAAGAGCAGGGCCCGTACGGCGAGCAGCAGCGGGCTCACCCGGACTCCGGCGAACTCGGGGTCCTTCCTCAGGCGCTCGACGAGCTTCATGGTGCGGGTGACGTCGACGGTGACGAACTCCGTCACGTGCGGGGCTCCGAAGGCGCTCTCGGTCATGGCCCGGGCCGTCGCCTTGCGGACGGCACCGGCGGGGATCCTCGTCTCGTGCACTGCCAGGCCGGGGCCGGACGGGGCCGGGACCTGCGGCTGCGCCTGGGCCTGCGATTCCGTCGGCACCCGCACCGATTCCGCCTCAGCGGCCGCCGCGCGCACGTCCTCACGGGTGATGTCCCCGTGCGGCCCACTGGGGCGCACCCCGTCGAGGGCCACCCCCAGGTCCCGGGCGAGCTTGCGCACGGGGGGCTTCGCCCGCGGGCGATCGGAGCCGCGTACGGCCGGGGCGGGGACGGCTGCCCTGGGGGGGACGGCCGTCGGCGCGGGGGCGACGGCCTCGGACCGCGCCGGAGCCGGGCGGCGGGGGCGGCGCGAGGTCGGGGCGGCGGCCGCCCCGTACCCGACCAGGACCGGCTGCCGGGCGGGCTCCGCCGGAGCCTGCGCGGCAGGGGCAGCGGGAGCCGCAGGGGCCTGGTCCGCGTCCCCGGTGGCCCCCGGCGGTGCGACGGTGATGATGACCTCGCCCACGTCCACCGTCGTCCCCTCCGGAAAGCGGAGTTCGCGCACCACCCCCGCGAACGGGACGGGCAGCTCGACCATGGCCTTGGCCGTCTCGATCTCGCAGACCACCTGCCCGTCCGTCACCGTGTCCCCCACGCCGACGTGCCAGCGGGCTATCTCCGCGTCCCGCAGCCCTTCGCCGACGTCGGGCAGGCGGAACTCCTGGTACCGGACCATGGTGTCCGTCATCTTCAACAGCCCCTTCAGGCGGCGAGTGCTCGGTCGACCGCGTCCAGCACGCGGTCGAGTCCCGGGAGGTACTCGTCCTCCAGCCGGGACGGTGGATAGGGGGTGTGGTAGCCGCCGACCCGCAGGACGGGGGCTTCCAGGTGGTAGAAGCAGCGCTCCTGGATCCGGGCGGCGATCTCCGCGCCGGCGCCGAAGAAGACCGGCGCCTCGTGCGCCACGACCAGCCGGCCCGTCCGGCGGACCGAGCGGGTGACGGTGTCGAAGTCGATCGGGGAGATCGACCGGAGGTCGACCACTTCCAGTTCGCGGCCCTCCTCGGCCGCCACCGCCGCCGCGTTCAGGCAGGTCGCGACCATGGGCCCGTACGCCACGAGCGTGAGGTCCGTCCCCTCGCGCACCACGCGCGCGGTGGGGGGCCCGGGGCGGGCGGCGGGCCGGGTGTCGACCTCGCCCTTCTCGTAGTAGCGCCGTTTCGGTTCGAGGAAGATCACCGGGTCGTCGCTCCGTACGGCTTCCCGGAGCATCCAGTAGGCGTCGGAGGGGGTGGCCGGTGACATCACGCGCAACCCGGCGACATGGGCGAACAGCGCCTCCGGCGACTCCGAGTGGTGCTCCACGGCGCCGATTCCGCCGCCGTACGGGATGCGGATCACGACCGGCAGCCGCACCCTGCCCCGCGAGCGGGCGTGCATCTTGGCGAGCTGGGTGACGATCTGGTCGTACGCGGGGAAGACGAACCCGTCGAACTGGATCTCCACGATCGGCCGGTAGCCGCTCAGGGCCAGCCCGATCGCGGTGCCGACGATGCCCGACTCGGCCAGCGGGGTGTCCATCACGCGGTGCTCGCCGAAGTCCTTCTGCAGCCCGTCGGTCACCCGGAACACCCCGCCGAGCCGACCGATGTCCTCTCCCATGAGGAGGGTCTTGGGGTCCTCGACGAGGGCGGTGCGCAGGGAGGCGTTGAGCGCCGCCACCAGGGTCATCCGCTCGCCGGCCACCGTGGTGGTCGTCATCTCATCCCTCCTGGGCGAAGGCCGCCCGGTAGACGTCGAACGCCGCGCGTTCCTCGTCCACCAGCGCGTGCGGTTCGGCGTAGACGTGATCGAAGAGGTTGCGGTCGTCGGGCGTGGTCATGGACCGGACGCCCTCGCGGACCCGTGCCGCCAGTGCCTCGCCGGCCGCCTCGGTCTCGGCGAAGAAGGCGTCGTCCGCGGCGCCCTCGGCCCGCAGCAGTCGTTCGAGCCGCAGCAGCGGGTCCTTCGCCCGCCAGCTCTCCACCTCGGCCGCGTCCCGGTAGCGGGACGGGTCGTCGGAGGTCGTGTGGGCTCCCATGCGGTACGTGAAGGCCTCGATCAGCGTCGGTCCCTCGCCGCGGCGGGCACGCTCCAGCGCCCACCGGGTCACGGCGAGGCACGCGAGGACGTCGTTGCCGTCGACCCGGACACCGGGGAAACCGAAGCCCTGCGCGCGCTGGTGGAGCGGCACCCGGGTCTGCTTCTCGTTCGACTCCGAGATCGCCCACTGGTTGTTCTGGCAGAAGAACACCACCGGAGCGCCGTACACGGCTGCGAAGTTGAAGGCCTCGGACACGTCTCCCTGCGCGGTGGCGCCGTCCCCGAAGTAGGCGACGACGGCGGACCCGGCGCCGTCCTTGGCCAGACCCAGGGCGTACCCGGTCGCGTGCAGCGTCTGCGAGCCGATGACCAGGGTGTACAGGTGGAAGCGGTGCTCCTGCGGGTCCCAGTCGCCGTGGTCGACGCCGCGGAAGAGCCTCAGGAGCCCGAGCGGGTCCATCCCCCGGCCCAGGGCGACGGCGTGCTCGCGGTAGCTGGGGAAGACGTGGTCGTCGGCCCGTAGGGCCCGTACGGAACCGACCTGGGCGGCCTCCTGCCCGAGCAGCGAAGGCCACAGGCCCAGCTCGCCCTGCCGCTGGAGGGTCACCCCCTCCGCGTCGAACCGCCGCGCCAGCGCCATGTCCCGGTAGAGGGAGCGCAGTTCCTCCGGGGAGAGGTCGATCGCGTGCTCGGGGTGCGCCACCCGGGTGCCGTCCGGGGCGAGGAGGCGTATGCCGTCGCCGGTCACGCCCCGCTCCCGATGCCGAGGCCGGCCATGGACTCCGCGACGGCCTTGACGATCGAGGAGGCCCGCTTGTCGTCGGGGCCCAGCGCGATCAGCCGGTTCATCACGTACGAGACGCCCGCCTTGGCCCGCGGCCAGGCCTGGTTGGCCGATCCGCCGGCGCCGTCGTGGCCGAAGGAATCGCCGTCGACGCCCGGGCGCGGGTTGGTCCGCAGCCGGTAGCCGCCCCCGCCGTAGACCATGGGCACGCCGATGAGCTGGTCGACCTTGCTGACGCGCGGGGCCCGCGCCTCGTCCAGCAGCCGCCGGGAGAGCAGGACCGGAGCCTCGTCGTACGGGCGGGCCGCGTCGGCGGCGAGGATGCCGTAGAGCGTCGCGAAGGCGCGTGCGGAGCCGATGACGTTGGCGGCGGGGATCAGGCCGAGACGGCGGTCCGGCCGGTTCCAGATCTCCTCGTCCTCAGGGAACGGGATCGGGTTCTGCCAGATCTTCTGGGTGAGCGGGTCCTCGCTGGTGAAGTACCCGCTGAACTGGTCGCGGAAGCCCGTCCCGTACTCGGTGCGCGCCACCGTGTGCTCCAGCTCCGGCGGGATCCCGAAGGAGATGTCGAGCCCGAGCGGACCGGCGATCTCCTCCGCGAAGAACCGGTCCAGCCGTCGGCCGTCGACGCGGCGGATCACCTCGGCGACGATCCAGCCGGTCGCGTACGGGCCGTACAGGATGCCCTCCGCGCGCGGGTCGCTCTCCTGGGGCTGGTCGGCCAGCAGCTTCGCCATCGCCTCGGGGTCCGCCAGGTCGTCCTGGGCCAAGTGGGCCGCGACGGCCGGCATCCGCGCCGTGAAGGTCACCACCTCGCGCAGGGTCACCTCCTCCTTGCCCTGGGCGGCGAACTCGGGCCAGTAGTGGGCGATCGGCAGGTCCAGGTCGACGACGCCGCGGTCGACGAGGAGGAGCAGTGCGGTGGCGAGGATGCCCTTGCTGCCGGAGAAGATCAGCTGGCGGGTGTCGCCGCCCCACGGGGTACCGCGGGTGGGGTCGGCGGCGCCGCCCCAGAGATCGACGACGAGTTCGCCGTCGAGGGTCACGGCGACGGCGGCTCCCTGTTCGTCCCGCTCGGCGAAGTTGCGGACGAACTCCTCGCGAACGGCTTCGAATCCGGGGGCCACGTGGCCGTGAATCAGCGTGTTCTGGTCGATGGGCATGACGAAGGCGCTCCGATCGGAGAGGAGGGGAGTGGAAGCAAGAAGAGGGTGATGGCGCGGGGCGGCGCCCGCGGGGGGGCTGCGGCGGCTCAGGTCCGCGCGGGGACCCGTACGCGGACCGGCGCGGACGTCGGCAGCACCAGGCGCAGGCCGTCCTCGTCCGAGGCGGCGCAGGTGGTCCCGGTGAAATCGGCGATCCGGGGACGGCCCTCGGCGGCGTCGCCTCCGTGTGCGCCCACGACCACCGAGAAGCATCCGGCGGCTCCGGCGGCGAGCAGGCCCAGTTCGGCGTCCTCGAAGACGACGGCGGCCGAAGGGCTGACGCCGAGCAGGCCGGCGGCGGCCACGAATCCCTCGGGCGAGGGCTTGCCCTCCCGTACGTCGTCCGCGCTGACGAGGACCTCCGGAAGCGGAAGTCCGGCCGCCGTCATGCGCCGTACGGCCAGTCCCCGGCCCGCGGAGGTGACGAGCGCCCAGCGGTGCGGCGGCAGCGCCGCCAGCAGTTCGCCGGCTCCCGGCACGGCGACGGTGCCGCTGAGGTCGGCCATGTCCTGGGCGACGAGCCAGGCCGTCTCCGCCTCCACGTCGGTGCCGGGCGGGGCGTACGCGGCGACGGTCTCCGCGGTGCGCTGGCCGTGCGCGGAGGCCAGGATCTCGGCCGCGTCCAGGCCGTGCCGCGCGGCGAAGCGGTGCCAGGTGCGTTCCACGGCGGCGGTGGAGTCCACGAGGGTGCCGTCCATGTCGAACAGCAGGGCATGAGCGGTCAGTACGAGGGGCATGGCTGTGCCGCCTCCCTTCTTCGTCGGTGCAGCCTGCGGGCGAACGCCCGGGCCCGGTCGAGGTCCGCGCGGAGCCGGGTCCGGTCTCCGTCGCGGTGGTCGTTCTCCAGCACGACCGCGTGCACGCCCGGCAGATGGCGTGCCACGGCGTCGACGGTCTCGTCGACACGGCCGTCGCCGTCGCCCAGGAGGGGGCTGAAGGCGGCGGCATGGCCGTCCTTGAGGTGGATCTGGTCGGCGAGGAAGGGTGCCGTCGCCTCCACCAGGTCGGGTACGTCGATGCCTGCACCGACCGGGTTGTAGCTGTCCAGCAGCAGTCGGAACGCCGGCGAGCCGACCTCTTCGACCAGCCGCAGGGCCTGGTGCGCGGGCAGCACGTTCTCGTTGGCCAGGAGGAAGCCGTGGGCCTGCGCCTGCGCCGCCGCCCAGCGCAGCACCTCGGCGGTGCGCATCAGTGCCGCCTCGCCGTCGATGGCGCTGCGCCGGAAGCTCGGCAGGAACACCAGCGGGACACCGAGCTCCCACGCCACGTCCAGCAGCCGGTCGATCACCGACCGGACCCGTGCGGCGGCCAGGGTGCCCGCCTCGGCGGTGAGGCCGATGTCGTTGAGCACGTTGGCCGCCACGCCGAGCGGGGTCACTCCGGCGGACGCGGCGGTGCGGCGCAGCCGCCCGACCGCTCCCCCGGCCGTGCCCGGCTTGTCCAGCCAGGGGCCACGTCCGGGTCCTCCGAGGTCGAACTGGAGCCCGTCGACCCGGTGTTGGAAGGCCAGGTCCACGGCCGCCTCGCCGCGTACGGGAAGCCGCCAGTCGACGAGGCCGGTCAGCGGGAGGCTCGGCGCAAGGCTCGACGCAAAGCTCGGCGCGAAGCTCATGACGAAGCCTCCGTCCGCACGGCGAGCTTCACCAACCGCCGTCCCTCGACGATCCGGCCCTCGTCGCGGGCGAGCGCGGTCAGGATGGCGGCCGCACCGGCGAGGTCCGTCTCGTGCGTCACCAGGTCCCGGTAGCGCTCCGGATCCCGGCACAGTTCGGCCGCCGCGTACTCCAGGTGCTCGTTGGCCACGCCGCGGTGGCCCAGGACCGACACCGTGCGGCCGTCGGCCGTGGTGAGCCGGGCGACGACGGGCGGTTCGGGCGTGCCGCCGCAGTTGGCGGCCCGCACCTCGGCCAGGTCGATGCCCGGGAACCACTCGCTGAAGGCGGGCCGGCGCAGCCCGCCGACGAGGTCGACGGCGACCTCGGCGCCCTTCGTCGCCGCCAGGGCCAGGTCGAGGCTCGGGAGGGTCGCCGGCGCCGGTGTGGCGATCAGGACCGCGACCCGTCCCCGGTCCAGCGTGCCGGCGGGGATTCCCGCCTCCAGGCCGTCCCGCAGGACGCGGTGGTCGGCGCGGTGCGGAGCTCGCCCGCTCCAGTCCAGGCCCGCCGGGGTGTGGTGCACGTGGACGGTCCGCACGGGGCGGCCGAGCCACCGCCGGGCGGCGCGCACGGCGAGGTGGCCGACGGTGCCGTCGCCGACCACGAGCAGGGTGTCGGGGTCGTGCCGGCGCAGCGCGAGCAGGGCGTACCGTACGACCGCCAAGGGCTCGATCAGCGCGGGCAGGTTCCCCTCGGGCACCTGTTCCAGGGGGAGGACGAGGCCGCCGCGGACGGCGCTCTCCGGTACGAGCATGCGGGCCTGCAGCATCCCGTCCACGTTGTGCCCGAGGAGGAACGACGGATCGGACGGATGCGTGGGATTGACCACGACGTGGGCGCCCGGCACCAGTCGCGGATCGGCCACGCCCGGGCCCACCTCGATGATCCGGGCCACTCCTTCGTGGCCCAGCACCGGGGCGCCGTCGTCGCGCAGACCCCGCAGGATCTGCAGGTCGGTGCCGCACACGCCGGCGACGAGGGGCGCGACGCCGAGCTCCCCGGGTCCGGGCGCGGGGGTGGGCCGCAGGCGCAGGTGCGTCGCGTCCCCCTCCCGTACGACTGCGGGGTGGACGGAGGGTGCGGCCTCCGTACCGCTTCCTGTGGACCGCTCTCCGTCGAGGGCCGCGATGCCCGCCCCGATGAGGCCGTTCGCCTCGCCCGGAGCGCACACGGTGATGCGGTCCGTCGCCCAGTCCGGTGCGCGTTCCCCGGTGAGGTACAGCCCCTCGCGGCGGAGGTGGCCGAGGACCGACGCCTTGTAGTACGCGCCGAGACCGCTGGCCACACCGCCGGTGAGGGCGAGTTCGTCCAGCTCCGGATCGAGGCAGAGCGCACTGCGCAGCACGTCGGCGACGGGCGCCGTGGACGCGTCGAGCAGTTCGGACGCGAGCGCGTCGCCCGCGCCGAGGGCCGCCCGGAGCGCCGGTTCGAAGCCGGCGCCGTCCGCCATGGCGCGCCCCAGGTGCGAACGCTCCCAGCGGCCGGGTGCGCGCTCCCGCAGCACGTCGGCCATCCGGCGCAGGCCCGGACCGGACGCGTACGAGGACACGTGCCCGGGCCGGCCGCAGTCGCAGAGCAGCTCGACGGGTTCGCCGGCCAGCCGGGCGGATGCGGGCAGGTGGCCGACCTCGCCCTGCAGCCCGCAGCCGTCCGTGGCGATCGTGCCGCTGCGCAGGTCCACGGTGCGGCAGGCGATGCCGGAGCTGACGGTCATCAGCAGCACCTTGCGGTGAGCACGGCGGTGCGGCGCGGAGACGAAGTGCAGCAGCGCGGCGGTGACGTCGTTGACGACGTGCCACCGGACGTCGGGACGCCGGGTGTTGAGCTCGCCCCGCAGGTCCAGCGGCGTGGTCTCGTCGCCGAACAGCGGTGCGGAACCGTAGACGGTGCCGCTGCGGTGGTCGAGGGCGGCGCCGAAGGAGACACCGGCGACGGAGCCGCCGGGCGTGCGGGGAACGGCCGCGCAGAGGGTGGCGAGGAGGCGCTCCCTCAGCTCGGCCACGGGGGTGTCGGGATGCCGCAGGCGGCTCGGCGACGGCTGGTTCAGGGTGTCGCCGAGTCCGTCGCCGGGCGACCAGGCGGCACTGCGCACATGGGTGCCGCCCACGTCGAGGACGGTGATCGGGCCCGGCGCGCTCACCTGGCCGTACCGTCCGCGTAGGCCCGTACGAACTCCAGGGCGCGGGCCAGTTCGTCGGCCGTGATGTCGTTGACGAAGACGCAGGAGCCGATTCCGTTGGTCAGCGGCAGGCGCTGGCGGCCGTCGCGGTGCTTGACCGCGTCGGCGAGGCCGACCTCCAGCAGTTCGGGGGTGAACACGGGGTGGGTCAGCGGGAGTCCGCAGCCGGCGATGAGGGCCAGCGCGCGGTGGGCGTCGCCCTCGGACAGGTACCGGCGTCCGACGGCGAGCGCCAGGCAGACGGCCATGTCGACGCCGACGGCCTCGCCGTGCAGCAGCGGCGGGTCGGCCCGCAGTTCCAGGGAAGGGCTGAAGGTGTGGCCGTAGTCCACCGAACGCTCCAGGACGCCTTCCCAGAGGTTCGGCTCCAGCTCGTCCAGCATGCCGGCGATCGCCCGGGAGACGACCTCGCTCATCGCCGCCCCGCAGTCGGCGAGCGAGTCGCTGGTGATCCGGGTGACGTTCTCCTCCAGCAGCTCGAAGAGCGCGCCGTCCTTGATGAGCGCCATCTTGATGATCTCGGCGAGTCCGTTGGCGATGTGCCGGGGCTCCACCGTCCTCAGGAACTCCGGGTCGATGAGGGTGACTTCGGGGGCGAAGTAGGTGCCCAGGCGGTTCTTGTGGGTGCCGTGGTTGACCCCGGTCTTCACACCGACGCCCGCATCGACCTGTCCGACGAGGGTCGTGGGGACCCGCACGTAGGGGGCGCCCCTGCGGTAGAGGCTCGCGGCCATGCCGACGACGTCCATCAGGACTCCGCCGCCGACGACGACCACGCGCTCGGTGCGGCGCAGGATGCCCATCTCGGTCATGGACCGGGTCACCTCGACGACCTGGTCGAGGTTCTTGGTCTCCTCGTCGCCGGGCATGACCTTCCAGAACGCGTCGACCTGCCAGGCGTCGAAGTAGCCGCGCAGGCCCGGGCCGTAGAGCTCGTCGACGGCCTGGTCCACGACGATGAGCGCGCGGACGGGGGCGCGGCCGTCGGCGCCGACGGAGCGGGCGAGGACGGGGTTGGCGGGGTTGAGGAGCCCTCGGGTCAGGGAGACCTCGTAGCCCACCGGCATCTGGGACTGGACGAACCACGTCAGGCCCGGCGGGCGGGGGATGTCGAAGGCGGAGGTGAGGCTACTGCTCGGACGGGCCGTGGTGATCTCGGACATCGTGGGAAGTACTCCGTCTGAAGGTCGGGGCGAGGAGGCCGGACGGGCCGGGGCAGGGCCGCGGGAAGGGCCCCGGGGACGGGCCCGGTGAAGGGCCGCGGGAAGGGGCGCGGGAAGGGTCGCGAGAAGGGCCGCGGGAAGGGCCCCGCCCCCGCCGGTCCGGGGATCTTCCGGGACCGGCGGGGACGGAACGGGTTCCGGCGGGGGGTCACCCGGCCGGACGAGGAGGCGCGATCACGCCTCGGGGGCGCCCATGGGTGCGGGCAGGGCGTCCAGTTCGGCGACGTCCTGGTCGGTGAGGTCCAGCGCGGCGGCGCCGGCGTTCTGGACGAGGTAGCGCTCGGTCTTGGTGCCGGGGATCGGGACGACGTGCTCGCCCTTGGTCAGCAGCCAGGCCAGCGCCACCTGTGCCGGAGCGGCCTCGTGCCGGTCGGCCACGGCGCGCACCGCGTCGACGATCGCCTTGTTGTGCGCGAACGCCTCTTCGGTGAAGCGCGGCTGGGTGCTGCGCCAGTCGTCCTTGGGCAGGTCGGCCGGGTTCTGGAAGGCGCCGGTGAGCAGACCGCGGCCCAGCGGCGAGAAGGGCAGGAAGGCGATGCCGTGCTCCACGGTGTACGGGAGGACGTCGGCGAAGGCGTCCCGGGTGAACAGCGAGGCCTCGGACTCGACGGCGGCCACCGCGTGCACGCCCTGCGCGGCGCGCACCTGCTCCAGGCTCACCGCGGAGAGGCCGAGCGAGCGGATCTTGCCCTGGCGCACGAGCTCGGCGAGGGCGCCCCAGCTCTCCTCCAGCGGCACCTGCGGGTCCACGCGGTGCAGGAAGTAGAGGTCGATGTGGTCGGTGCCCAGGCGGCCCAGGCTGGCCTCGACCGCCGCGGTCAGGTGCTCGGGACGGCCGTTGAGGCCGATGCCGTTCTCGTCGACGACGAGGCCGCCCTTGGTGGACAGCACCACCTCGTCGCGGCGGCCCTTGATGGCCCGCCCGACGAGGTCCTCGTTGGTGAACGGGCCGTAGACGTCGGCCGTGTCGATCAGGTTGACGCCGAGGTCGAGGGCGCGGTGGATCACCGAGACGGAGGCGTCGTCGTCCCAGCCGTGCGGGTCGTAGCCGAAGGACATGCCCATGGTGCCGAGACCGACGCGGCCTACTACGGGACCGCCGTTGCCGAGGGTGGTGGTTCGCATGAGGTTCTCTCTCCTTGAAGCGAGCTGACAGGGGGTGGAAGGGGGTCGGGGGTGCCGGTCGGGCCGGCACGTGGGGGTGGCGGCCCGACCGGCAGGTGTGGGGGGCTGGGGGCGCGGGGGGCGGCCACACCCCCCGTCAGAACCCGCACCACATCCCGAGGAGGAAAAACGTACACAGGAA
>NZ_JBHVYI010000030.1:0-32875 GCF_042880975.1 Streptomyces sp. NPDC058289 | reverse complement strand
CGGGGGGGGGGGGGGGGGGGGGGGGGGGGGGGGGGGGGGGGGGGGGGGGGGGGCCCCCCGGGGGGGGGGGGGGGGGGGGGGGGGGGGGGGGGGCGGCTCGACGCCAGGTCAGAGCCGGACCGACTGCCGGTGCTGGAAGACGTTCCTCGGGTCCCAGGCGCGCTTGATCTGCTGGAGCCGGGCGTAGTTGCCCTTCCAGTACAGGTCGTGCCACGGCACGGCGGAGGTGTTGAAGGCCGGGTCCGAGAGGTCGCCGTCGGGGTAGTTGATGTAGCAGCCGTCGGTGACGCCGTTGGGGACCGGGACGCCGCCGGTGTCGGCGTAGACCTCGCTGAAGGCGTTGCGCACCCAGGCGACGTTCTTGGCGTCGTCCTTGGTGTCGTACCAGAGGCTCTCGAAGTTGGTCTTCATGATCGCGTCGCGCTGGGCGACCGCCGTGGCGGTCGGCGAGACGGATGCGATCCGGCCGCCCGACGCGGAGAGCACGATCCCGGCGAAGGCGCTCGGTGCCGTGGTGCTGGTGAGGTTGCGGTACATGGCGTCGATCTGCCGCTGGGGGGTCGCCGTGCGCAGGTGGGACGACTTGTGGATGCCGCGGGAGGTCGGGTCCAGCTGGGTGGGGGAGATGGAGCCGATGTAGCGGGTGCCCCGCAGCCACGGGTGCAGCCTCGTCGTGGTGTACGCGGAGTCGACCACGCCCGACGAGCGCCGGGTCGCCGAGCTCAGGCCCAGCGCCAGGTCCATGCCGGCGAGGAAGTCCGACAGGACGGCCGCGGCGTCGGGGAGCGAGGCGTCCAACTGGACGACAGCGCCCAGCGAACCGCTGTCGCGGTGGTTGAGCAGCAGCCAGGAGTAGAGCGAACCGGCCGTGGTGCCCGCCGTGTTGTTCTGCTCCAGCCACTTGCCCCAGTAGGTGACCAGGCGGCTGAAGCCGTCCTGTGTGACCTTCTCCCAGGGCCAGTTGGCCAGGGTCAGGTAGATCTGCGACGGCGCCTTGGGCAGCAGCGACTCCGGGCCCCCGGTGGCGCCCGGGGTACGGAACCAGAACCGGGTGACGATGCCGAAGCTGCCGCCGCCACCGCCGGTGTGCGCCCAGAAGAGGTCGCGCAGGCGGGCGTCGGCGGAGTCCCGTGCGGCGATCACGCTGCGGACCGAACCGTCCGCGTTGACGACCACGACCTCCACGGCGTGCAGGTGGTCGACGGTCAGACCGTGCTGGCGGGAGAGGTTGCCGAAGCCGCCGCCGGTGATGTGGCCGCCGACGCCGACGCTGTGGCAGATGCCGCCGGGTATGGTCACGCCCCAGCCCTCGTAGAGGGCCTCGTACACGTCGAGCAGGGTGGCTCCGCCGCCGACGCAGAAGGCGTTCATCGCCGTGTCGAAGGTGACCTGGTTCATCAGCGACAGCTTGATGTTGATCTTGATGTCCGCGTTGAAGACGAAGTCTTCGAAGCAGTGCCCGCCGCTGACCACCGACAGCCGCTTGGAGGTGGAGACCGCCTCGCGCACCGCCGTGACGACCTCGGCCGTCGTCCTCGGCAGCACGATCTTGTCCGGGCGGGCCTGCCAGCGCTGGTTCATGCCCGAAGTGAGATCGGGGTACCGGGAGTCGGCCGGGACCACCGTGACACCGGTCGCCTGGGCGCCGTCCACGCCCGCCGCCCCGGCGAGGCGGGCATCCGCGGCACGTGCTGCGGGGGCCTGCACCAGTCCGCCGGCGGCAGCGGCCAGGGCCATCCCCGATCCCGCACCCACGAACCGGCGGCGCTTTATTTCATTCGTCATCTTCGTCGTTTCCTGGTCTTCGAGTTCATTGGAAGGAAGTCCAGCCCATGAATGCAGAAGCGGGGGCGCATCGAAGGCGGTTCTGGTCGGCTGAGTTCGCCGTTCCGGTCGGCTGAGTTCGCCGCGATGAATGCCATCTCAGCAGGAAGGAGCGCTCCGCCGCCAACCCCCGAAGTCAACTTCGGCAGGTCGGCGCACTTTGGGAACTACGCCTTGATCGGAGGACCGCGGGGCCGCATCGTCGGGCCTGCCCGGGCCTCCGCCCGGGCAACGGCACGGGGCTCCGCCGATGGCGGGACCCCCGGCGGACGGAGTGATGTTGAGCAAGATCCCCGGAGCGCGCGCGGTGCACCACATCGCCTACACCGTGCCCGACCTCGACCAGGCCGTGGAGTTCTTCACCGAGGTCATCGGCGCCGAACTGGCCTACCGCCTCGGCCCGGTGGAGGACCCCGAGGGCACCTGGATGACCGAGAAGCTCGCCGTGCACCCCCGCGCCTCGGCGAACATCGCCATGCTGCGCCTCGGCCCGGTGACCAACCTCGAGCTCTTCGAGTACACCTCGCCCGACCAGGACCGCACCCGGCCGCGCAACAGCGACTGGGGCGGGCACCACTTCGCGATCTACGTGGACGACGTAGACAAGGCCACCGCGTACCTGCGCGAGCAGCCCGGCGTGACGATCCTCGGCGAGCCGGAGACCATCGAGGACGGCCCCATCGCCGGAGACCGATGGGTGTACTTCACGACTCCGTGGGGCCTTTCCATGGAACTCATCAACATGCCGGCCGGCATGCCGTTCGAGCAGACCACGAACACCCGTCTCTTCCTCCCCGAAGGTGAATGGAACTGATGCAGGAAACGAATGGGGCGGTCGACGAGACCGTCAACAGCAATTCCTTCAACCGGGGCGTCATCGAGGAATTCCGGGCCAATGGCGGCCGGGTGAAGGACTTCGGTTCGATCCCCCTCCTGCTGCTCAGCACCACGGGCCGGGTCAGCGGTCTGACCCGTACCACTCCCCTGGTCCACCTGGCCCGGGACGGCCGCCACATCGTGTTCGCCGCGAACGGCGGAGCCCGCACGGCACCCGGCTGGTACCGCAATCTCATGGCGGCCGGCGAGGGCGTCGTGGAGGTCGGCCCGCACCGTTTCGCCGTACGGCCGGAGCCGGTACCGGAGTCGGAGCACGAGGAGCTGTGGCGACTGCAGACGGCTCAGGACCCGAACTTCGCGACGTTCCGGTCCAAGACCGACCGGACCATCCCCGTCGTCGCACTGGTCCCCGTCGGCGACACCGGCCCCGGCATCGGCGACGCCGGCACCGACAACGCCGGCTGACCCGGTCTTCCGGCCCGGAGCGGGCGCCGACCACGAAGGAGCAACGCATGACCACGACCGACCCCACCGAGGAGTTCCGGGCCGCACGGGACTTCCTGATCCTCCACCGGGAGGACTACGACACGGCGTACGCGGGCTTCCGCTGGCCCCGTCCGGAGCGGTTCAACTGGGCCCTGGACTGGTTCGACGCGATCGCCCGCGGCAACCACCGCACCGCGCTGCGGATCGCGGAAGAGGACGGCTCCCACGGCGAACACTCCTTCGCGGAACTCGCCCACCGCTCGGACCAGGTCGCGAACTGGCTGCGCGCCCGGGGCGTCCGCGCCGGCGACCGCGTCCTGGTCATGCTCGGCAACCAGAAGGAACTGTGGGAGACGGCGCTGGCCGCGATGAAGCTGCGCGCCGTGGTCGTGCCGACGACGACGCTCCTGAACGCGGCGGAGCTGGCGGACCGCATCGACCGCGGCGCGGTCCGCCACATCATCGCCCGGTCGCAGGACCACGCCCGGTTCGACGCGGTACCCGGCGGCCTCACCCGCATCGCGGTCGGCCGTCCGACCGGGACGGTGCTCCCGGGCTGGCTGGACTACGAGGACTCGCTGACGGCCCCGGCACGGTACGTGCCCGACGGCCCGACCCTCGCCGACGACCCGCTCCTGCTCTACTTCACCTCCGGCACGACCTCCCGGCCGAAGCTGGTCCAGCACACGCACGTCTCGTACCCGGTGGGGCACCTGTCCACCATGTACTGGATCGGGCTCCGCCCCGGCGACGTCCACCTGAACATCTCCTCGCCCGGCTGGGCCAAGCACGCCTGGTCCAGCCTCTTCGCCCCGTGGAACGCGGAGGCCACCGTCTTCGTACAGAACTACACGCGCTTCGACGCGGGCCGGCTGATGACGGAGATGGACCGTGCGGGCGTGACCACGTTCTGCGCGCCGCCCACCGTGTGGCGCATGCTCATCCAGGCCGACCTGGGCCTGCTGCGCACGCCGCCGCGGGAGGCGGTGGCGGCCGGTGAGCCCCTCAACCCCGAGGTCATCGACGCGGTACGGCGCTCCTGGGGGGTGACCGTCCGGGACGGCTTCGGCCAGACCGAGACGACCGTCCAGATCGCCAACACCCCGGGCGCGGAGGTCGCTCCCGGCTCGATGGGCCGGCCGGGTCCCGGCTTCACCATCGCCCTGCTCGACCCCGCCACGGGCCGCCCGGCCGACGAGGGCGAGATCAGCGTGGACCTGTCCGCCGCCCCGATCGGGGTGATGGCGGGCTACGAGGGGGACCCGGAGCGCACCGCCGAGGCGATGGCGGACGGCTACTACCGCACGGGCGACCTCGCGGTGCGCGGCCCCGACGGACGGCTCACCTACATCGGCCGCGGGGACGACGTGTTCAAGTCCTCCGACTACAAGATCTCCCCGTTCGAGCTGGAGAGCGCCCTGTTGTCGCACGAGGCCGTGGCGGAGGCCGGCGTGGTGCCCGCGCCGGACGCCCTGCGGCTGTCGGTGCCCAAGGCGTACGTGGTGCTGGCGGAGGGCTGGGAGCCGACCAGGGACACGGCGAAGCTGCTCTTCGCCCACTCCCGGACGGAGCTTCCCCCGTACGAGAGGGTGCGGCGCATCGAGTTCGCCGCACTGCCCAAGACGATCTCGGGGAAGATCCGGCGGGTGGAGCTGCGCGCGGCGGCGGAGCGCGGTGACGGGGCCGCCGCCGACTACCGCGAGGAGGACTGCGTCTGACGCCCGCGGGGGCGGGTGCGCAGATCGGGCCCATGCCGTCGTACGGCATGGGCCCGACGCGTGCCCGAGGCGTGGTCCTCAGCGAGCCGCCGGTACGGAGGCCTCCGCGGCCTCCGCCTCGGTGCGCTGCGGGGACCGGCAGATCCAGGTCAGGGGCAGCGTCGCTCCGCAGATCCCCGCCGCGGCGAGCGGCAGGACGGCGTACCCGTACACCCCCGTGATGCCGCTCGCGACGGCCGCTCCGACCGCGATGCCGGCGTTCCCCGCCGAGGCGCCGAGCGTCGCCGCGAGGTCGCCGCCGGGCCCGGCGCGGCGGATCGTACGGAGCTGGAGGGCGGGGGCGAGCCCGAAGCCGGCGAGGCCCCAGACCGCGACGCACACGGCCACGGCCACGGGCCGCTCGCCGAGCAGGAAGAGCGCCGTGAGCACCAGCGCGAGCACCGCGGTCCCCGCGAGCACGGTCGTGCCGGCAGCCCGGTCGGCGAGGTGGCCCCCGAGGACGGTACCGACGGAGCCTGCGGCTCCGAACACCAGCAAGTACAGGCCGACGGCGCCGCCTTGGACCCCCACGACGTCCTGGAGGTACCCGCTGAGCTGGGTGAAGGCGGTGAACTGGCCGCAGAAGACCAGGACGGCGATCGCCAGCAGCGCCATCACCGGCGCCTTCGCGACGTGCTGGAACTGTGCGCGCAGCGCCTGCTGTCCGCCGCTGACGGACGAAGGCACCGCCGCCCGGGTCAGCAGCAGGGCCGCGCAGGCGAGAACGGCGATGCCGGCGAAGGCGTACTGCCACGGCAGGACCTGCCCGGCGAAGGTGGCCAGCGGCACGCCCAGGAGATTGGCCGCGGCTATCCCGCCGAACACCACGGCGACGGCCCGTCCCTTGCGCTCCGGCGGGACCAGGCCGGCGGCCGCCGCGGAGGCGGCGCCGACGAACAGTCCGTGGACGGCGCCCGCGAGCACGCGTACGACCAGGACGACGGCGAAGTCCGCCCAGAGGGCCGCGACGGCGTTGGCCAGGGCGTAGCCGCCGAGCGCGCCGACCAGCACGAGCCGGCGGGGCAGCCGGAGCGTCAGCACGGTCAGGAGCGGACCGCCCAGGCACACCCCGACGGCGTACGCGGTGACCAGCAGACCGGCGGTGGCGGCGCTGACGTGCAGGCTCTCGGCCATCCGGTCGAGGACGCCGATCACGGCGAACTCGGCGGTCCCCACGACGAACGCGCTCAGCCCGAGGACGGCGAGGGCCCTACGCGTCGCACTGCGTTCCGGTGGGCCCGGCGACGGCGGCACGGCCGATGGTTCGGGTCCGGGTCGTCCAGATCCGGGTCCGGGTCCGGGTCCGATGTCGTCCCCGGTTCCTTCTACGGGTCCTGCTCCGGGTCCTGCTCCGGTTGCGGTTCCGTGCATCGTGGATCCTCCGTGCTCCCGCGCCGACCGTCCGTCACGGCGTCTCTGCCGGCCAGCACACCAGCGCCTGCGCCGGCTGTCGTTGCCGACTGCCACAAGTCGCGCCGGGTTTCACGGAGGACCACGAAGGGCCACGGGGAACTGCGGAGGACCGCTCAGATCGCGGTGGCGCCGCCGTCGACCGGCATCGCGGCTCCGGTCACGAAGGAGGCCCGTTCGCTGCACAACCACAGCGCCGCCTCGGCGACTTCGGAGGGCGAGGCCATGCGCTTCTGAACGGAGGCCTCTGCGAACCGCTTTTCCAGCTCTGCGTGTTGGCCCAGCACCTCCTCCATCATCTCGGTGCGCGTGGCGCCCACGATCAGGGCGTTGACCCGGATGTTCGCGGCGCCGTAGTCGGCCGCGGCGGCCCGGGTCATTCCGAGGACGGCGTGCTTGGCGGCCACGTACGCGGCGCTGGCCCCCGTGGCCCGGGTGGCGGCGACACTGGCCGTGTTGACGATGGAACCGCCGGAGCTCTGGCCGAGCATCACGGGGATCTGGTGGCGCATGCAGTTCCACACGCCCGTCACGTTCACGTCCATCGTCTGCCGGAAGACGGCGTCGTCGACCTCGTGCAGCAGCGCGCCCGCCGTGGCGTAACCGGCGTTGTTGAAGGCGTAGTCGAGCCGTCCGTAGGTCTCCACGGCCGCCTCGACGGCTTCGCGCATCCGGTCGGAGTCGACGACGTCGCCCTCGACCGCGAGGGCGCGTCCGCCGGATCCTTCGATCTTCCCGGCCAGCGCGCGCAGCCGCTCGCCGCGCCGCGCGACCAGGACCACGGCCGCGCCCTCGTCGGCGAACGCCCGGGCGGCCGCCGCACCGATCCCGCTGGACGCTCCGGTGATCATGGCCACCCGGCCGGACATCGGTCGCCGGTTGCTGCCGCCGTTGCTCGCGCCCTTGCTCATGCCGATGCCCGCAGGCTCGTACCGGCCGGGACGTCGCTCCACACCGTGCCGCGGAGGGCCTCGGCGTCGATGGCGCGGATCAGCTGCTCGTCGATCGCCTCCAGGGAGTCCACGACGTGCCGTACCCCGGCCTCCTGCATCAGCTGCCGCTGGAAGCTGTGCACGAACTTGCTCGGGTGGCCGATGAAGGGAACGTCGAGGCCCCTGGCGGTCTCGGCCACCTTGGCCACGTCGTCGACGAAGAGCGCTTCCCCGTGTTCCAGTCCGAAGATGTCGGTGGTGATCTCGTGGATCCCGGGACGGAAGTCGTTGGTGCACACGTAGCGCGGGCCGTCGAACAGCTCCGCCCACTCCCCGAGGAACCGGTCGAAGTGGGGCGCGGGCAGCCCTCCGTAACAGACCGTCTGCAGACCGAGGGCCCTCAGCCTCCGTACGAGGTCGATCGCGCCGTCCAGGACGGCGACCGGCTGCTCGGCGAGGTAGACCTCGCGCTCCTCGAAGTAGGCCGCGAGGGCCTCCTCCCCGCTGAGCGCCTGCGGTACGGCGGCGGCCATGTTGCGGCCGGCTATGTGCTGGGGCTGCGAGAACACCGCACGCTCGGTGTCGGCGGTGTAGGCGCCTCCCCGGCCGACGACGAAGGCGTGGATCACGGGGCTGAAGGTGTCGTTGAGCAGGACACCGTCGATGTTGAGGGCGGCGAGCCGAAGTCGGCCGAGGCGGTGGGGCATGGGTCCTCCAGGGACAGGACTGGACAGGACTGGACTGGACTGGACGGAGCGAAGCGGCAGTACGGCGGTACCGGGGCATGGCAGTACGGCGTTGTGGCGCTACGGCGGTGAGCGGTGTGGTGTCGGGCGGCCCTGCGCCACGTCAGCCGATGAGGCTCCTCAGCCGTTCGTGGCTGACCTCGGCGCGGGAGACGACCGCCGGTACGGCGATGCCGGGCAGCAGCAGGCGCCACATCCGCAGGGTGCGGTCGCTGAGGTCCTTCCGGCCGCTGGCCACGCTGGAGAACATCTGCATGCCCGTACACGCCTCGGTGACGAACTCGCCCAGCTCCTCGGGTGACACGCCCGCCCGCAGCTCTCCCCTGCCCTGCGCCTCGCGCAGGCAGTCGGCCATGATCCCGGCCCAGGACTGGTAGGGCGTCACGTCGGAGCCTCCCCAGGAGGCCTGCTCCCCCGTCAGCCGGACGCCGGCCCGCAGGAGCGGGTCGACCTGGAGCAGGTGCGACCAGAACAGGGTGATGTCCACCAGTCGTTGGAGCCCTTCGGACTGCAGCCTGGGGACGATGGTCTCGGGTTGCGCGTTCATCACCGCGCGCGCCAGACCCTCTTTCGAGTCGAAGTGGAAGTACAGGGCGCCCGTGGTGAGCCCGGCCCGCTTCAGGATCAGGTTGATGCTGGCACCGGCGTAGCCGAGCTCGTCGAAGGTCTCGGCCGCCGCGCGCAGGATCGCCTCCCGCGTCTGAACCGCCCGCTCCTGTTTGGGACCAGCCACGCCCTCTCCCCTCCAAAAAGAAACGGAACGGTTCCTATGTTAACGAGCCGGAGCGGTCCGTTGGCAACCCCGAACGGCACCCAGATGCCCCTGAAGGGCCACATCCCCCCATTCCGTCAGGAAGGAACCCTCCCCCCAACCCCACAGACCTGCCGCTTTACGAAGTCTTGACTTTAAACAAAAGCGAACACTCGTTATGTTGAACGAGGAACGGGCGGGGGCCACCGGATCCACTTCCACTGAACCACCCCTGTCCGGATCGACTTCGTTTCCGACGTCCCGGGGGGACAGCATGCTCACGAGCACACTGCCGACAAGGCGCGAATCGCATCCTCAGAGCCGGCCGGTGTCCGCGGCCGAGGTCCACAAGACGGACGCGAGCGAACAGCTCCTGACCAGCTGGCACCCCCTGGGCGCCGACCGGTTCGGCATCTCCGCGAGGTGGCCGGCACAGCACCGCTTCTACGGTGGCGCGTACGGCTTCCGCGACCCGCTGCTGCTGATCGAGTGCGTACGCCAGGCGATTCCCATGCTCTGCCACGCCGCCTACGACGTGCCGTTCGGCTTCCGACAGGCCTGGGAAGACCTGCACTTCCAGTTCGACGCCTCGGCGCTCAGCGCCCACGACGCCCCGCCCACGACCGAACTGGACGTCACCTGCACCGATGTCGTCCGCCGCGGCACCCGACTGGCGGGCATGACCATGACCGTCCGCGCATCCCTGGGCGGCATCACCGCAGCCCACGTAAGGACCCGGTTCTCGAACCAGGCTCCCGCGGTCTACCAGCGCCTGCGCGGCCCGTACGCCGACATGGCCGCGGCCCACGCCCGCGCCCTGCCGCCGGGCACCCCCGTCCCGCCCCGCCTCGTCGGCCGCGAGCGCCCCGAAGACGTGGTCCTGTCCTCCACGGGCACCGCGGGCCGGTGGCACCTGCGCTCCGACCTCGGACACCCGGCACTCTTCGACCACCCCGTCGACCACGCTCCCGGGATGCTCCTCCTGGAAGCGGCCCGCCAGGCGGCCCTGGCCCTGGCCCCCCTACCGGCCACGGTGGTGGCGATGAAGACGACCTTCACCCGCTACGCCGAGTTCGACACCCCGTGCCTCGTCACCGCCACACCACTCCCGGCAGCCCCGGGTACACCGCAGGGAACCAGCGGCACCCTGGTCGAACTGCGGCAGAACGACGGTCCCATCTTCACCGCCGAAGTGACCACGCACCCGGTGCGCCCCGCCTGAGACGGCCAGCCCGAGACGGGCAGCCACAGCGCACCAGCGATCGCCCATTGGCCGCTATACGATCGTTGAAATACGTGATGGGTGCGCAGTAGGGTGCCGTGTGCACGCCTTCCTGCACACATCGGAGTACGTCGGTGGGCCCTTCCCCCTCTCTGCACGCGACGCTCGAGCGCCTCGAGGCGATCGCCCAGGAGCGGAAGTTGACATGGTCCGAGCTGCTCGACTGCAAGGACCTGGCGGCGAAGACGGCGCTGCCCGAAGACACCGTGAGCACCCTGCTCCGAGGCGGCGAACCGCCGGCCGACACGGTCAACGAACGGGTCCGTGAACGCGTCAAGGCCCTGGCTGACGCGTACCTGGTGCGCACCGGCAAGCGCATGTCGGACCTCGCCGGGAGCATTTCCCGGGAGTTGGGGGTCTCCGCCTTCTGGGCACGGCAGGTGTGCTCCGGCGAGAAGGTGCCCAGCGTTGAGTTCCTGCACGGTCTGGTGAGGTTCTTCGGCGTCGGAGGAGGCGAGGCGTTCTTCACCGCCCCTGCTTCCGAGGCTCTCAACCGCGCCCTGCTCCCCGTCCTGTCCGCGCTCCAGCCGACCTCGGAGGGGCTGGACGACGCAACCGATCCGCTGGCTGCCGTGCGGTTGGAGTACGACGACGTCCGGGGCATCGCGCTCAGGCGGGCGCGGGATCTGTCACCGGATCGCTGGAGCGTACTCAACGCGACCTTGAAGGCCCTGCTCGAACTCGACGAGAGCGAAGACACGCAATGAGCACGGGACCGAGGAGGATGCGGCGGCTCAGTGCCCAGCTCGTCAGGAACCTGGAGCCGCCTGCCGGTGAGGGGGACGTCATCCCCGCGATCGGACGGGCCCTGAGCCTCGTGCGAGGGAGACCCGTCCGGCTGCGCAGTGCAGCTTTCCCGCCCGCGACAGCCAGTGGGCTGTGGGTGGACCGTGCCGGCCACGACCTGATCGTCTACGAGGAGAACACCGATCGCGAGCACCAGCTCGTGATCATCGGACACGAGGTGTGGCACATGCTCCAAGGCCATTGCGGCGGCAGCACCCACCACGGTCCTACGACCTCGCGTGCTGGAATGAGCGTGCCGGCCGCCGTTCTTGCCGAACTCGTGGCCGTGATGTCCGACGTCGCCAACACCGAGCTCTCGCTCACCGAGTTCAGGGATGCCCCCCTCCACTTCGCGATGCGCGCCGATACCCGGCAGATCGACGAGGAAGTCGATGCGGAGCGCTTCGGCTTCCGGTTCGCCACCGACGTACAGGCAGCCCTCGAAGAGGCCCGCTTATCGGCTGACCCACAGGATCTCGCCGGGCGCATCCAAGCCTCGATGGCACATCGCTTCCGCCGGAGCTGAAACGTAGTGCGGTGGTCTTCTGCCGCACCCATGCCGAGAAGAGGACAGCAAGGTGACGTCCATATCCGGCAACCTCGTCTACTACGTCAGCGGAGTCACTCTTCTGCTGGTCGGAGCCTCGAAGTTGCCCGCATTGGCCCGGCGGCGACGCGACATGCTGCTGCGCGCCGCCTGCCTGCTGCTCTTCGCCGGCGGATGCAGCATGCTCCTTGCCGCCCCGTGGTCCATCGTCGAGCTCAACCGGCGTACAGGGATACCCAATGTGGCCGCCCCGGTGTTCTTCGCGGCCATGACCGCGTTCTCCGGAGCGAGTCTCCTGCTGATCATCAACTGGCGGCCGGCGCCCCCGGAGCAGACCGTGCGCGCCTCACGCGTGTGCGTGGCCGTCTACAGCCTGGCCATCGTCGCCATCTTCCTCTTGTACTGGGCCGGGAGCGCTCCGGCGGAGCAGATCGCCCTGTTCGATGTCTACTACGCCAACACGCCGTACATCCGGGAGATGATCCTCACCTTCTTGGTGACACAAGGCGTGGCGATGGTGGCCGTGAGCGCGCTGTGCTGGCGGTGGTCCGGGGAGGTGCACGGGTCGCTGCGGGCAGGCTTACGCATCCTGGCTCCCGCGTACCTGATCGTCGCGGGCAACGCCGGCATCAGACTGGTGGCCGTGGCCGCCCGGTGGACCGGCCGGAACCTGGACTTTCTCGTTGACGAGATCTCCCCCCAGCTGGTCGCTCCCTCCACTCTCCTCGCCGCCATCGGGTTCACCCTCCCGCTGGCCGGTCCGCGTGTGACGGCGGCCGCCCGGGCCGTACGGCAGTTGTGGCAGCTCAACCCACTGTGGCGGGCCCTTCAGGACGTACCCACTCCGAACGCGTACCGCGCCTCGCTGCCTTGGTGGCGGACTCCGCCGGCCGTGCTCCTGACGGCTCGGAAAACAGCCCTGTACGACGCCATCCTCGCGCTGGCTCCCTACTGCGACCCCGCTGTTCGGGAGACGGCCTACCACGCGGCACTCCGCAAGGGTGACGACGAATCCTCCGCCACGGTCGCGGCCGACGCCGCCGTGATCCTCATCGCTCGCGAGCGGCAGCGTGCCGTTCCGAAACAGCCGCAGGACGCCACCTACGGATCGGCGGCGTGGCAGGCGCGGGACCTGATTCCGCTGTCGCTCGCACTGACCTCGCCCGTCGTGCGGGACATCCACGAGCACCATGTGCCCCCGCAGAAAGCAGCCCTCCATGCGTGAACCCTCCAGCTGGAGACCTCGACGGGTCGTCGTCATCGGGGGCAGCATCGCCGGCATGCTCGCGGCGGCCGCCGTGAAGGACCACGTCGATTCCGTAGAGATCATCGAGGCCCACGAGCTGCCCGCAGGACCCGAGCCGCGCACCGGCGTCCCCCAGGCCGTGCACATCCACTGGCTGCAGACCGGCGGCGCGGAGGCCGTGGAGGCTCTCCTGCCGGGAACCCTCGACCTGCTGCTGGAAGCAGGCGCCCACCGCATCCCGGTGACCACCGACATGGTCATCCACTCTGCCGAAGGCTGGTACCGCCGCTGGCAGCGCGCCACCCACTACGTGATCACCGCGAGCCGGGACCTGACCGACTTCGTCGTCCGCCAACAGGTCCTGAAGGACACCCGGGTCAGTGTGCGTACGCAGACCAAGGCCGTCGGTCTGCTCGGCCATCGCGGCACGGTCACCGGTGTGCGCGTCCAAACCGCCGACGGCACCGAAGCGGAGCTGCGCGCCGACCTGGTCATCGACGCCTGCGGCCGGGCCACCCGCATGCCGCAGTGGCTCGAAGGACTCGGAATCACCGGCCTCACCGAAGAACACATCGACTCCGGCCTCGCCTACGCCAGCCGCATCTACCGAGCCCCCGTCCCGACCGCGGGCTGGCCCGTCGTCGGCGTACAAGCCGACCCCCACCTGCCCGAGCCGGGCAAGGCCGGAGGCATCCTGCCGATCGAAGGCGACCGCTGGCACGTCAGCTTGATGGGTGCGCCCGGCGGACACCCCACCCGCGAGGCGGAAGCCTTCGAGCCGTTCGCCCGTACCTTGCGCCATCCGGTCCTGGCCGACCTCCTCGAGTACGCCGAGCCGCTCACCGGCGTGAGCGTCACCCGCAGCACGGAGAACAGGCGCTACCGCTACGAACGGCTCCGCCGCTGGCCCGAGGGCCTGGTGGCACTGGGAGACTCCGTCGCAGCCTTCAACCCGGTATACGCACAGGGCATGTCGGTAGCCGCGCTAGGGGCACTCGCCCTCCGCGACCTGCTCTCGGCCGGCCCGCGCCCCGGCCTGGCCCGCCGCGCCCAGCGCGCCATCGCCCGCCCCGTCAACGCCGCGTGGACCCTTGCCGTCGGGCAGGACATCCACTTCCCCACCACCCGGGGGAAGCGCCCGAACCTCGCCGATCGATTCCTCCAGCGCTATGTCAGCCGCCTGTCGCGCACCGCAACCGGTTCCTTCCGCGCCGCCACAGCCCTGACCGACGTACTGGCCCTCCAGGCCCCGGCCGCCTCGCTGATCAAGCCCGGTGTCCTGCTGACAGCACTCGTCGGCCCCCTGCGGCGGCCGGCCGAGGGCCCCGCGTTCACACCTGCCGAACGCAAGCTGCTGGACGGTCTGCCTCACGGTCGACGTCCGACAGTGCCCGTACCCATGCCCGAGCTCGACCACGAACCAACCTAGGTGGATCAATGTTCATATCCCTCACGGTGAGGCGGAAGGGCCTGGTGACAGCCACCGTGCTGCTCGCCGGCATCCTGACGGGCGGCTGCGCCGAGTTACCGCAGAATGCGGCCGCCGCGAAGCCCGCCGGCCCGACGTCCGCCGACCAGCCCTCGTCACCGGCCTCGCCGAAGCCGTCGGCACGGGACTGCCCGTCTCCCACACCCCCGCTTTCCCCGACGTGGACTCCCTCCACCGACGCACAGCGCGAGGCTGCGGAGGAAATCGACCGCGAGCGTCAGGAACAGGCCAGGCAGCTCGACCCGTCCGGGACCAACACCCCGTCCGGTCCGGCGGCGTCGGAGCCCGACCACGGTGGGTCCCTTGCGGTGAAGGGGGACGTAACGGCGTACGAGCCCAAGCGGGGCAAGGACGGATCGTCCCTCGCCATCCCGATCGAGATCACCAACTGCGGCTCCGCGCGCGCCTTCTACAAGGTCGGCATCACGGTCACCGGCCCCGGCGGCTACCGGGCCGTTGCGGACATGGAGACCGAGACCACCGGTGTCTACCCCGGAACGACCTGGCCGACCGAGCTGACCGTCAGCGACCCGAAGCACTCGGCACCCGAGCATCCCGAGGTCGAGATCACCGTCGACCGCAAAGAAGGCCCGGTGTCCTGAGTCGGAAGTTCGCCGGGCAGTAGACGGCGTTCGCCCGTTCGGGAGTGGCGGCCGACCACGGTCATCGACCATGGTCGGCCACGGCCGTGGTCCGTCGTGTCGCCTCCACGTGCGGGGAGAGCAGCATGGCCGCGGACAGGTCGACGAGGTCCTCGGAGTCCTCGGTGGAGGTGACGGTCCATCGTTGCTCCGGTGAGACGGCGGGCTGGGCGCGAGCCTTCTGGATGACCGCGCGGGCCAGGACGGAGGCGTCGGCTTCACTGCGGGCCCGACGGCTCACCGCGTGCTCGGCCAGGGCGTGTGCGTAGGCCTTCGTGCCGGTGGTGTGGTCGAACCACGGGGTCAGTCGCAGTACCGCGTCGAAGATGTCCGTTTCCCGCTGCATGAGGCGGCGCTCCACCGGTTTCCACCACGGCATCGGTGGTGGGCTGGTGGGGGGTATCTCGGAGCGGATTTCCGACCAGAGGGGCTGGAGGCGGCGGAAGCGGTGAAGGGCCCGCCAGCGGGAAACGGCTCCCTGGGCGACGGCGGGCATCAGGAAACCCATCGTCGTCATGGCGGCGCCCAGCCCTGCGAGGGGAGGCGCGATGTCGGTACTGAGCGCGTCCCATCGATCGGTACCGGCCCAACGGGCCCCGACGGCGACGAGTTTGAGCAGGGCGAACGCCAAGCCGAATCCGAACGCGACCACCAGGACGAGCAGGCCCCTCTGGGTCCACTCGGCCTGGAGGTCCCGAAGCTCGCGGGCCCAACGCCGGCACCTGATCGCCACGAGTGCGGTCGTGGCGAAGTGCGCGGTCAGATAGAGCACGATCATCTCCCGCACGAACGGGGTGTTCGCGTAGAAGGTGTCGAAGTCGCGGCGCCGTTCGATGGGCACGCTGCCGAGGTGGAACAGGACGCAGAACGCGACGATCAGTGCGGCGGTCGCCGCGATCCACATCCTGGTGTGCCTCCGGAGGACCTCTTCGGGACCCCCGCGCCAGTGGATGAGGAGCACGTTCGAGCCGCACGACAGACAGGACAGCACGCAGTAGACGATGAGCGCCGAGACGTTCGGGACACCGGTGAACCGGTTGACCCGGTCGATCGTCGGCGGGGCGCCGAACAGGAAGGCCGCTGCCGACGCCGCAAGTAGCACGAAGATCGATTTGCACATGGGTGAGTGCCAACTGCGCCAGAAATAGGGAGCTTTCGCGACCAGGGCGACGGCCAGGACGCCTACCGGAATGTAGTAGTCCGATCCGGTCATGCTCAGTAGCCTCTGCCTCTGCCTATGCTCGACTGGATCCGGGCCGCCAGACCGGTCGTCGGCACGGCGCCGCAGCCCTTCAGGCAGTCCCGCAAGCGGGCTCCCATCTGCAGTCCGAACTCCTCCGCGTCGCTTTCCTCCTGGGTGTCGACGTGGCTCCGCGCGGCCAGAGCGACGAGGTCGTCGCCCGCCAGTTCCCCACCGAGTGATCTGGCGGCCGCCGAGGCGCCGGCGCTGTGGGCTCCGTGGGACAGGCACTCGCCCATCAGGACGTGCCACATCTCGTGAGCGAAGATCACGAATTGGTGCAGGGTGGTCGTCTGGCTCTCGACGATGATGGCGATCCGGTCGTCGAACCTCGCGGTGAGGCCGCTGGCCGTGGCCGGGGGAAACGTGCGGAAGTACAGCAGGACCGGAAGGAACGGCAGCTCGGTGCGGTCCTCGTTGAAGCGCCGCTCCACGTCCGCCCTCAACACCTCGAACAGGCTGTCCGGGTCCGCGGGAATCGGCCTGTCGAGACCGGCGAGAACCGACTCGCAGAACCTCGCGATCTTCCGCGCATTGGACCGTCGCGCCAGGTGGGCTCTTGGTGCGGAGAGCAGGCCCCGACAGGACGCCAGCCCGCCGATCGTCCCGAGCACCTTCCGGCCGAGGTCGGCCGTCTGCCCGTCGTTCATCCGTGTGCCCCCACTGTGAGTTCCCCTCAGATGGGCGGTGAAGCCGCGTCCCCCCGCAGCTTCCAGCTCTTGAAGGTCAGATCAGTCGCTGTGTTCGAACCGACTCTAGGGTCCGCAGTCTTCCCGTGCGATCCCGTCCGCGCACGCAGCACATGGTGAGGCCGGTTCCGTTTCAGCTGCTGGGCATGGTGCGGTTCGGGCACATGCCGGATCACTGCGGGTCATCCCTCTGCCGGCAGTGATCCGGGCGGTTCGGGAACCTCGCCGTGGCGCTCCGAACGCCGGTCCCGACCGCCGGGTGAGTGGGCCCGTGCAATCAACTCCGAGCTCGGGGCGAGGAGTCGTCGCCGGGCCGGGGCCCGCCTCCGAACATGTCGGCGACCCAGCGCATGAGTTCGGCGTTCTGCGCATCGCCCTCGGCTCCGCGGGCCGCCATGGCGGTCAGGCCGATGCGTGCCGTACGCAGACTGGTCACGACGGCCGCGACCTCCACGTCCCCGGTTTCGAAGAACATGGCGGGCACGTCGAGGGCGGCCGCCAGGGCCTCCAGGACCTCGGGGCCGGCCTGCGTCGAACGGCCGAGGCGCAGGCTCGTCACGAGGGGCCCGCTCAGGACCGCCCGGCCCGTCCGGGCGTTGCCGCGTTCGGCTAGTTCGGCGTCGGTGGGACGCTCCCGCTCGGCGGTCCCCTCGAAGAGGGCGGCGATCTTCTTCGCGATGCTCTGCGGCCCTACGGGCTGCCGGGCCTGGGGCTGCCGGGCCTCGGGATGCCGGGCCTGCGGATGCCGGGGCGCAGCCGCGGCGTCCTCGCCGAAGGAGCGCTTCTCCGCGGCGAGGAGCTCTTCGACGCTGACGCCGTACGCCTCGGCGAGGGGGGCGACGTAGTGCGGGGCCAGTTTGCGCCGTCCGCCTTCAGCCGCCCGTACGGGGGACGAGGAGCCGGTCTGCGTGGCGGCCGCGGTGTCCTTCTGGGTCATGCCGGCGTCGCATCGCAGATCCGCGAGGGTCGGCAGGCCCGGCCGCGGGAACAGGTCGTCCACGCGCTCGCCCACCAACGCTGCGAGCCGGGGCAGTTTCTCCGGAGGCGGGGTGGCGTCGCCGCTCTCGTAGCGCGAGACGACGGAGGGGTCCTTGACTCCGAGCGCGGCGGCCACCTGCGCCTGGGTCATGCCCTTCGCGACGCGTGCGCTGCGGAACCCGGCGGCGTCAAAGCGGCGTTCGGGCATCGGGACTCCACGGTGCGGCGCAGGGGACGGTTGCTTCAACTGCTTGATCGGATCGCCGAATGCATATAACTTGCATCTGGCGGTCCACGGTGGTTGATCCCACGTGGCCCCACGCTACCAAGCACGCCGACCCGACCCGGGGGCGGAGCGGCAATCAACGATCATTGTGTGACTTGAAATGATCGTTGACTCATGGTGTTGGAATGAGCCAGGATCATCCAGTCAGAGGGTGAATACCGGACCTCCGCACCAGGCGATTTGCCCGAGACCGCATCCAGTCGATCAGTCAGATCCAAGTGGGGGAATTCATGCTCGGTGTCACCAAGCGGGGCGCTGCACGCGCCAGTTTGACCGCACTGTCCTTAGCGGCCCTCAGCCTGACCGCTCCGCACGCCTCTGCCTCGGACGGCAACACGGCAGCGAAGGTCGCGATCTCGTCCGAGGCGGACGCCGGCACGCGTGCCATCGCGGCGGCCGAGCCTCGGGCACTGGCCGCAACCGGCACCCTCTGCGGATCCGGCTATGCGCTGTATTCCGCCGAACGCCTTCCGGACGAGCGGCGGTGGGGAACTCTCTTCATCTACAACCAGACGGACGGAGAGGGTGTTTGTGCCGTCTTCGACAACAACCTCAGTACCACCAAGTACATGAAGTTGAAGGTGTGCGACTACAAGGTCTCACCCACGTGCGTCACGGATGAGGGCAACTTCACCCAGTACGCCGGACCGGTCCGCATGCAGGTTTCCACCTACTGCGCAACGGCCATTGCGATCATGAAGAACACGAAGACCTCCACCACAGCGCTCATCGATCGCAAGGTCGATGCCCGCCCGTGCAATTGACGGCCGTGCCCGGCCGCCGGCCGCCGGTGTAGACGAAAAGGCACCCACACGGTCGCGACGACCCGCCCTTCAAAGTCGCCGATATCGCCCTTGCTCTCACTGCCTCTGAGAATAAGGTCGCCACCGATCCATCACATCTCGGGGGAAGCCGCTTCATGGCCGACGAAATGGTGCGCAGGGCCCAGAAATTCATCAACAAGGTTTACGCACCTCGCAAGGACATACCGACCGTTGCGGAGGATGGCCTGACTTCATGGGCGTTGATGTACGCCCTCACGCGCTGCCTCCAGTACGAGTTGGGCATTACAGCACTGTCGGACACTTTTGGACCCACCACGCTCTCGGCGCTCACCACCAAATATGCGAGCTTGAACGCAAAGACCGTGCCTTCCGCCGACTTCTGCCGCCTCATCCAGTCAGCCCTCTACTGCAAGGGCTACGACGGCGGGGAGATCGACGGAATCTACAACTCCCGCGTATCAGCCGCAATGACGAAGCTCAAGACGGACATGGGCGTGTCCCGGGTCTACCCCGGGGACGGCCTGACTCCGAAGGTCTTCAAGGCCCTGCTCACCATGGATCCCTACGTCGTGGTGAACGGTGGCAGCAACCGGGTCCGCAGTGTCCAGCAATGGTTGAACGGCCGCTACGTCGGGCGCCGGGACTTCTTCATCGTCCCTTGCGACGGCCACCACTCCCGGACCGTCGCCCAGTCCATGCTCCTGGCCGTCCAGTACGAGATCGGAATGGCCGACGGAACGGCCAACGGCGCGTTCGGGCCCGGCACCCGCGCAGGGCTCAAGCAGCACACGCTCACCACGGCATCTTCGGGCACCTGGGTTCAGCTCTTCACCGCGGCCATGGTCCTCAATCAGCGCGACGTCAGCTTCAGCTCCACCTTTAGCGCTGCACTGAAGACCGAGGTATCGGCATTTCAGACTTTCTGCGCGCTACCTGCCACCGGCAAGGGGGACTTCTCGACGTGGGCGTCGCTTCTGGTCTCGTACGGGGACCAGGACCGTCGGGGAGCCGCCTGCGACGGAGTCACCAAGATCACCCAGGCGCGTGCGACCGCGCTGAAAGCCGCCGGCATCAAGTACATCGGCCGATACCTGACCAACCCCGACCCTGCCAGTCTCCCGGAGAAGGCCATACGGCCGGGCGAACTGGCCATGATTGCGGCCAACGGCCTACGGTGTTTCCCCATCTATCAGACCTACGGCAGGGCGGCGTCAGGCTTCACGTACGCCCGGGGGCGGGAAGCGGCTCTCGCCGCAGCGAACGCCGCCCGCAGCCACGGCTTCAAAGCCGGATCGCGCATCTACTTCGCCGTCGACTTCGACGCGTACGACTACGAGATCACGGCCAACGTCCTTCCCTACTTCCAGGGTGTTCGCGACGGCTTGGTCATGTTCGGCAGCCCCTACAAGGTCGGCGTCTACGGCCCCCGCAACGTCTGTATTCGCGTGGGCCAAGCCGGTTTGAGCACGGCCAGCTTCGTCTCGGACATGTCCAGCGGCTTTTCCGGTAATTACGGATACCCGCTGCCCCCGGACTGGGCCTACGATCAAATCGTGACGATCGACGTCGGTAGCGGCACGGGCAAAATCAACATCGACAACAACATCGCCTCGGGTCGGGACACCGGCCAGGGTTCGTTCAACCCCCCTGCCATCGGGAAATACGATGTGCCCTTCTCCATGACCTACTGGAGCGGGCTGCACAGCGACATCAGCAAGTACATGATATCCATCGGCTATCCGAACAGCAGCGTCAGCCGGATCTTCACGCATACCGAATGCCTGGAGACCATCATTGCGAACGACGCCCTGGTCACACAGCTGGCGAAGACATACAAAATGCGCAAGGCCCTGATCCAGACATCCGCCTACTGGGAGATGCGCCACTACGACCCCGTAGATTTCGCAGCCGACGCCGGCGTGACGTACTACCACACCGGCGTGGGAGGCAAGGACGTGGTTCCGAGGCGCGACTCCAGCACTGGAATTGGTCAGATCTTCGGCGCGGTGGGAATCAAGGCCTGGAACTACTGCATTGATGCTGGTTACATATCCGGAGATATCCTCAATCCCAAGGTGGACGCGGACATCTGGAAGATGTGGCACAAGCTCAACCAGGACAATCCCCACAGTCTCCGCACGGTCTCCTTGCTCCACCTGTGGAGCGCCGGCGGAAAGCCGGGTAGCGGCGACCCAGCCGAAAAGGTCATGCGGGTCCCCACGCTCGACTACTCGGACGAGGAAACCTTCGAGATCCTGCGCAGGTACCAGGGGTTCGGCGATGTGGCGGTGGCGCACGCACACAAGCGAATGCCTCTCTATCAGATCTTCGAGAGGTACAACATGATCGTGCGGGGAGCCTGACCTTCCATGGCCTACAACATCATCGGCCTGTTGGGGATCGTTCTGTTCTGCCTCGTCGGCCTGGGTGCCGGCGTGGTCCTCTTCGTCCGGTCGCTCGACGCTCGACACGCGGGTTCCCGGCCGACATGGCTGCTGTGGCGAGCTGTCGCGTCCCTCGGCATGGCCTTCGGCTTCGCCATGTACCTGTGGGGCCTTCTGCACGTGGCCCTCCTCGACGAGACCGCCCAGTTCGAGGCATGCATGAAGGCCGGGGGCACGGAAAACGTGGCACGCGTTGACGCGTTCGAAGGGGAGTACGTCCCACTCCGGCTCATGTGCCGCGTCGACGAGGGCGGAAGCTACGGGGCCGCCGTGCCCGGCTATGTGAATCCTGCCGTCGTCATGCTCGCCTTCGGCACCCTGGTCGCCGGCGGCGTTGCCCTCGCCGAGCACGCTGAGCTCGCCAAGAAAGCCAAGAGAAAGGGCAACTGAGTGTGAGTCACCCCTCCATATCGCGTCGTACGGTCCTGATGCGGGCCGGCGTCACCGTCGCAGCCGCTGCTGTGAGCTCCATCGCCGTAACGGCTCTGACACCCACTGCGGCCTACGCCCAGTCGACCCCGCCCGCGCCGGCAGTTGACGACATCCAGGCCACCGTCCTTCGGCTGAAGGCCGAACAGGCCCGCGTGTTCACCGGAAAGCCCAGCCCGAACGGTTGGGAGATGGAAAAGCTCGTCGACGCAGGCGGGTCGGTGTGGACCCGCCCCGTGCCCGGCACCCAGATCGATGGTGTCGGCGTCCGCCTCGGAGACGTCGAGACGGTGCTCTTCCACGTTGCCCGTCGCTTCAATTTCGAGATCGACGTCCTGCGCAAGGGTGACATCACCGGTTGGCAGGCACCTGGAGGCGTCCGCAAGGGGTTGCCCGAGGGCAATCTGGCGTCCGGTACGGCGATCCGTATCAGGACCGGCCACTATCCCCCCGGCGTAAAGGGCGGGTTCTTCGCGCACGAGGTGCTCGTGCTCCGGGACGTCCTCGCCGAACTCGAGGGTGTGGTCCGTTGGGGAGGGGACGACTCCAAGACCGACGAGGCACTGTTCTACCTCTGCGTCGCGCCGGACGACAAGCACCTGCCGCAGGTGGCGGCCAAGCTGCGCAGCTGGGCCGACCAGCCCGCACGGGGCGCCGGCACGCACATCGACGTTCTTGCCCCCGAGCGGGCTAGGGCCGCGAGGTCCCTGGAGCGGACCCAGCAGAACCACACGGTCTGAACGACCCAGCCGGGGATCTCGTAGCCGTCCCCGCAGCCGAATCAATTGGGGGGGACCCATGTCCATTGCACGAAGGTCCGACCAAGGCGCCTCCCGACGACTGGCGGGCGCAGCGAGTGTCGCCGCGCTTGCGGCCGTGCTCGCGGGATGCGGGGCGCCGACGACGGACTCCATGGCGGGCTCGGCAACCGCGGCCGATCCGGGCCGGATCGCAATCGGTGACCTTCCCGTTGCCCCCACGAGGGGCTTGGCGAAGGGGCTGACGCTGCCTCTGGACGGATATACGGTCACCGCCGCGGAGGGCTACGTCTGGCAGTCATCGGTGCAGCAGCAGTGGCGGTCCTGTATGGCGCGCTACGGCTTCAAGGACTTCGGCCCTCCGGCGGTTTCCGAGCGGTCGGTGGCCGATTCGGTGAATACCGCCGTGGGCCGCCGCTACGGCATCTCCGACATCGACCTGGCAAGGACGTACGGATACCACCTGCCGAACGACGCCCCGGAACCGCCTCGTTGGGAGCCGGCCGCCGGGGGCGAGTCGGCGGTGTTCACCGGAACCGGGGTCGAGGTCGAGGGTGGCACGTACAAGGGGAAGGAGATCCCGGACGGCGGGTGCCGGGGAGAGACCAAGCGCCTCTTCCCCCTGCCGCAGACGCCTGAAGCCAACGCCATCTCCGGCCGGATCTTCGAGGACTCGCGCGACGACGCGAAGGTGGTCGGTGCGGCCGGCAAGTGGGTGTCGTGCATGAAGACCAAGGGCTACGACCGCAAGCACCCCCTGGACGACTTGGACGAGCTGGGCATAGAGGTCTCCTCTCCCGCTGCCACCACGGGAGAGATCGCGCAGGCTGTGGCCGATGTCGAATGCAAGCAGCAAACCAACCTGGTAGCCGTATGGAACGCGCAGGAGCGGGAACTGCAGGAATCGGCAATCAACAGCAACACGGAAAAGCTCGCAGCCGAGGTGGCAGTCAAGAACCGGGAAACAGAGAAGGTCCGCCAGGCCTATCAGACAGCGGGTAACCGATGAGCATCAAGAAGGTCATAGGAGTCTGCGCTGCCGCCGCAATGGCGGCACTCATCCTGCCGGCGGGAACCGCGTCCGCCATGCCCACGTCCTACGTTTCGGACGAGTGCAGCTCCTCGGAAAACCGCTACTGCTTTTCCCTTCACTTCAACAGCAGGGGTGGGCAGACATGGTATTCGTCGAGCCCTTGCTTCGTTTCCAATAAAGACATACCGAACCACTTCGGGTATTCGTCGACCGGCGTCTCCATCGTCCGCTACGTCTTCAGGCCCGGGAATGTGAATTTCCAGACCTGCAATATGACCAACGAAGGAAACGGGCAGGCGGTAAAGAACAATGCGGCATCGGGCGTGAACGGAGAATGCTCCGCTCGATATCGCGTGTATTTCAACTCCGGTTACAGCGGCGCCAGTCAGGAGTTCCTCCCGACCTGTGGCGACTACTGGCCGGCGGAGAACCTGGTAGCAGGGCTGCACAACGAGAACGCCTCCCACGACAGGTACTGAGCGGCCTTCGGCCGCCCCATTCTCACGCGTGACCTCGATTCGACCATAGGGAACTGAATCATGAACAGCAATCGCTTCCGCGCTTCCGCTCTCGCCGTAGCCATGGCCTCGCTCTCCGGGGTGATGATTTTCTCGCAGCCTGCCAGTGCAGCGCAGACCTGCACGACGAACAATCGCACTCAGTCCATGTTCGGAGCGGTCACCGAGGTGCTCATGGAAGTTCCGGTGTGCATCGAGGCACTTCCGGACAACAAGGTCCGAGGGAAGGTCGTCCTCGAGTGGGAGAGCTTCAACGACGGCCAGGCCGATATGACCAGCAAGCGTTTCAATTCGTTCAAGGTGACTTCTCGCCTGGAGCGTCGGGACCCCGGGGGCGACGTCGTGGTCGCCACAAAGACCTGCGACTTCACGGCCAATGTGAACAGCGTCTACGACAACCTCCCCTCGGCGAATATCGTCTGCCTGACCCCGTCGGCCACGCTCGCCCCGGGCACGCAGTGGTCCGGTGACTCGACTCTCGTCTACGACATCGCAGGTGACGACAAGGGCGCCATCACCTGGCACCTCAACGGTTCGCCGTTGATGAGCTAGCCCTTTCCCGCTCTTCGGCGGTGCGCCGGGCCGACCACGCAGCCGATCTCCGTTCGCCCGGATCGGCTCTGCCGAAGCCTCGCCCGACCCACTGCCACCGGCTGCCTGCCCTCGCCCCTTCGACCAACCCACCGCAGGGGCAGGCAGCCGGCAACCAACCCCAGGTGCGGACCTCACCCCACCCGCTACACTGTCCGCGGCGGCCCGGCCCTCTTCGGCTGCGCCACCATCCCCGCCTTCGTAGCTCAGGGGATAGAGCACCGCTCTCCTAAAGCGGGTGTCGCAGGTTCGAATCCTGCCGAGGGCACAGCTTGTAAGCCGCTGACCTGGGATGTCTTCCCAGGGAGGCGCTCTATTCGGCCCCGGACTCCGCGTCCGGGGCCGTTTGCGTGAGCGGTGCGTGAGCGGACGTGCCAGCGGGCTCCGGGATTGCCGCCGACGGGTCGGCATGGTCCGGCGTGGGCTCCGCGTCAGCTTCTGGGATTCCGCACCGTGGCGCAGGTCGTGGAGGCGGACCGGCGGAAGCCTTGGCGCGAGCCTCGTCCTGCTGGGCCCGGTGGCGCCGCAGGACGTGGACGGTGTCGGAGTCGAGCGCGATGGTGCGGGCGCCGGCGTCGGTCTTCGCGTCGTCCTCCTACACCTCCCAGCCGTTGACGACGAGTTGCTTGGCGACCGTGATGGGTCCGGCGTCCAGGTGGGTGTCGGTCCATCGCCACGCCTTCGGCCGTCTGGCCGCCTCCAGGTCGGCGTGCGCGGCCGGGTTGAAGGTGATCAGCTGCTGCGCGATCGCGGCGTTCAGCGCGGCCCGCAGCACCGGTCGGGTCCTCAGTCCTGCGGTGGGTTCTCGCCGTAGTCGCGGGTCAGTGGTCGGAGTAGCTGAAGTCGCCGACCGTCCAGGCGCTGACGTCCTTGATCGAGATGCGGTACATCCCGCCCGTCTCCGGGATGCCCACGGTCCCCTGCAGGATCCGCGCCACATGGAAGTGCAGATGCGTGGGCGGCCCCTCCTTGGGTGGCGTGGCAGTGAAGATGGCGGAGAACTCGCCCAGGCGGGCGGAATCCGTCAGCACCTCCGACACCCGTTCTCTCCACACGGCTTCTGGGGCGAGCCGGCCGGTGATGACGGCACCACCGGTGACCACGGTCAGGGACATCTGGTTGCTCTGCCCGGACTCCACCAGGGCGGCGACGTTCACGAGCAGCTCGTCAGGCTTCGACATGGAAGTCGATTCTATTCCTCACCGCGCCCCGGCGGGCCAGGCCTGCGGTCTACGCGGAGTTGGCAAGGTCTGCTGGGGCGGCCGCTGTCGGGCCTCCGAACCGCCAGTGGCGCCAGGTTGGTCGAGCCCCTCCCGAGACGCGTTCGTTGCCCCGTACAGGACTTCGTCACCGCGAGGACCGCTCCAGCGGCCCTCGCGTCGGAACCTGTCCCCAACACGTCTCCAACCGGCCGACCTCGCTGCCGCCTCCTGCAGCCGGTGACGAACAACCAAAAAACGCTGCGGTCGGGGTGAATAAATATCTATCGCCGCGGCCTGAGAATTTAACGGATCCCTCGGGGAGAGTTTCTACCGCAACACGGCGGGCGGAAATATTCAACGCACACAGGTCGCCGCAGCGTGCTACTGTCGATCTCGGTTGCAGTTTTGGTACCCAAGAACTTCAAGCGCCTCCAGACCGGAATTCATTCCGCTGGAAGCGCTTTGTATTTCCCGGTCATTTCCGGGCGGGGCATCATCGCGGCGACACGGCGTCCGCACAGTGCAGTCGCCGATGTATTGCCCCAAAGGAGATATGACATGGCTGCTGGTACCGTCAAGTGGTTCAACGCGGAAAAGGGTTTTGGCTTCATCGAGCAGGACGGTGGCGGCGCTGACGTCTTCGCCCACTACTCGAACATTGCCGCCCAGGGCTTCCGCGAGCTGAACGAGGGCCAGAAGGTCACCTTCGACATCGCGCAGGGCCAGAAGGGCCCGACGGCCGAGAACATCGTTCCCGCCTAAGCGCTGACACGCATTCTACAGCTGGGGCCCGCATCCCTCGGGGTGCGGGCCCCAGCTGCACGCATTTCCCGCGGTGGGTTCACCCGCGGTATTGAGTATGGAGACACTCGGACGAGCGGCCCTCTCGGAGCTGCACCCGAGTCAATCATTTTGGTTGCCGCGCCTACATGGCGCCACCTTATTCCAGCGACTGAGCGCGTACAGACTTTCTGTCCGCCAGATCTGCTTTCGCATTCTATTCGGCCCGTTCTCGCAATTCCCTGCGCCGCTCCTACGCTGCGGGAATTCCTTGATACGTGCCGTATCAAGGAAGGTTCCGCATGAACCCCACGCGTACGAACGACCGCTCCTCCCGCACCCGCAGCCGCACCGGTGGCCCTGCTTTCGGCACTGGCGCCGGTTCGGGTCGGGTCAGCCGATTCGGCTCAGCGGCCCCCAGTCGCTCCAGCGGCCCCAAGCGCTCCGGTGGCGGGGGCTTCGGCCGTCGCCCCGCCGCACTGCAGGGGGAGTTCGCCCTGCCGAAGACGATCACCCCCGCGCTGCCTGCCGTCGAGGCCTTCGCCGAACTCGACATGCCGGCCCAGCTGTTGAGCACGCTCAGCCGTGAGGGCATGGCCACGCCGTTCCCGATCCAGGCCGCCACCCTGCCCAACACCCTCGCGGGCCGTGACGTCCTGGGCCGGGGCCGCACCGGCTCCGGAAAGACCCTGGCCTTCGGCCTCGCCTTGCTGGCCCGTACGGCCGGTCAGAGCGCCGAGTCGGGTCAGCCGCTCGCGCTGGTCCTCGTACCGACGCGTGAGCTCGCCCAGCAGGTCACCGCCGCGCTCACGCCTTACGCCCGGGCGGTCAAGCTGCGCCTGGCCACCGTGGTCGGCGGCATGCCCATCTATCGGCAGGCCCAGGCGCTGCGCGGCGGGGCGGAAGTGGTCGTCGCCACGCCCGGCCGCCTCAAGGACCTCATCGACCGTGGTGACTGCCGCCTGAACCAGGTCGCCATCACCGTCCTCGACGAGGCGGACCAGATGGCCGACATGGGGTTCATGCCGCAGGTCACCGCCCTGCTGGACCAGGTGCGTCCCGAGGGCCAGCGGATGCTGTTCTCCGCCACCCTGGACCGCAACGTCGACCTGCTGGTCCGGCGCTACCTGACCGACCCGGTCGTGCACTCCGTCGACCCCTCGCAGGGCGCGGTCACCACGATGGAGCACCACGTCCTGCACGTGCAGAACTTCGACAAGCAGGCCGCCACGACCGAGATCGCCGCCCGCGAAGGCCGCGTGATCATGTTCCTGGACACCAAGCACGCCGTGGACAGGCTCACCGAGCACCTGCTGAGCAACGGGGTGCGCGCCGCGGCCCTGCACGGCGGGAAGTCCCAGCCGCAGCGGACCCGGACCCTCACGCAGTTCAAGAGCGGGCACGTCAGCGTCCTCGTGGCCACGAACGTCGCGGCCCGCGGCATCCACGTCGACAACCTCGACCTCGTCGTCAACGTCGACCCGCCGACCGACCCCAAGGACTACCTGCACCGCGGCGGCCGTACCGCCCGCGCCGGCGAGTCCGGCAGCGTCGTCACGCTGGTCACCCCCAACCAGCGCCGCGAGATGGCACGCCTCATGCAGGCCGCGGGCATCACCCCGCAGACCACCCAGGTCCACTCCGGCGACGAGGCCCTGAACCGCATCACCGGCGCCCAGGCACCCTCCGGCATCCCGGTCACCATCACCGCACCGGTCTCCGAGCGGCCCAAGCGCAGCACGGCCTCCCGCGGCCGCCGCGGGCCCGTGTCAGCGGCCCGGCGCGCGAGCGCTCGGCAGTCCTCCTTCGACGCGGCGGCCTGACCACCACGTGATCAGGAAACTGACCCATCTCTGCAGGAGGCAGATTTTGACGCTGGTCCAGATGCAGCCCCGCTCCGCGCACGCCGACCTCGTCCGCAGGACGGTGGTCGACGCCATGGAGGCGGCCGGTCCGCAGGTCTGTGACGACATGACCGTCGAGGTGGCCCTGGCCGTCACGGCCAGTTCCCGCACGGACCATCTGCTCGTCTGCGACGAGGACGGCCTGTGCACCGGGCTGATCACGCGGGAGCGGCTCAGCGCCATCCACGACAGCGCCGTGTACACCGACCGGCTCCGTCTGCGCGATGTCCTCGGCGACCGCGGGCCGTTCACCTCGCCCATGACCACGATCACCGAGGCCGAGCACGCGATGCACTACCGCAGGCTCACCGCTCTGCCCGTCGTCGATGAACAAGGCAGCGCTCTGGGCGTCCTCGCCCTCGCCCGCTGAACCACCTCACCGTGGCCGGACCCTTCCCCTCTTCTCTCTGTGAGGCATCATGCGCTGTGTCATCGCCCGCTTCCCGTTCGACCTCACCAAGACGGGCGTCCTGGAGTCCATGAAGGGCATCAAGCCCGAGCAGGTCCTCGGTGAGTCCGTGATCATCGGCCGCCGTACCTACCCCGTCAAGCAGGTCGGCCAGGTCATCACCCGCCAGGACCGCCGCGACTTCAGCGTCGGCGAAGTCCTCCGCGCAATGACCCAGCTCGGCTTCACCTGCCGCGGAAGCCTCCCCCGAACCGCCGTGGCCACACGCGTACTCAGCCCCCTCCAGCGGGCCTCCGCGATGCTCGGCACCCCCGTGACCGCCTGACGGGTGGGCCCGGCGCACGCCGCCACCCGAACAGCGAAGAGGGCCCGACCGGTACGCGCCGATCGGGCCCTCCCGCGTACCCCCATGAAAGCGCAGAGGGGTAGCGGGACGTTGTGTAGGCGGCGGGTGGGGCAAGGCCCCCCAGGCCGCCGCGGTCACCTCGCTGACCCGCTACACCCTGCGCGCCGCCGCCCTGCACGTCGCCCCCGGCGACACCCTCCTGCTGTACACCGACGGGCTCACCGAAGCCCGCACCGGCGAAGGGCGCACCTCTCTGTACGGGGACGAGGCCCTGCACGCCTTCGCCACCGGCCAGGCCGGCAGGTCCCCGGGCGGAATCATCGAGGACCGCCCGGACTCCGCACGGAGAGGCCCTGGATCGGCTCCGCGACCGCAGGCTCGCGCCTAGCCGCCGGTCCGACGGGGCAGGAGGGCGCGTACGGTCTTCCCGCCTTCGGGCGTGGGCGTGACGATGGTGGCGTGGGCGAGGTCGTTGACCATGTGCCAGCCGAACCCGCCGGTGCCGTCCACGAGGTCGGGGGTACGCATGCGCGGCGGGTGGGGACTGGAGTCCTCGACGGCGACCTCGATGGTGTCGGGGTGCACGGCCAGCCGGAGCGTGTAGGAGCCGCCGCCGTGACGCAGGGCGTTGGTGACGAGTTCGGAGACGACCAGGATCACGGTGTCGGCGCAATCCCGATCGATGCCCCACGACCCGAGGGCTCCGAGGAATGTCCGGGCGGCCTGGCGCGCCTCGGCGACGGCGGACAGAGAAGCAAGGGCTGTGCACTCGGCGCTCATCGTAGTCATCGCGCGCTCCAGGTCTGTTGTCGGTGTCCGACCTTGCCTGCCCGGTCGTTGTTCCCTGATCCACGACTGCTCAACCTGACGGGACCCGATTACCTCAGCGACGCGCACTCAAAAATCTATCCTGGCTGGGGTAGACATTGGGCGATGGCGTGGTTATGGTTTCTCTCGTAACCCAGAGAGACAGCAGGGCCGGGCAGAGACGAACTGCCGGGCAGCAGTACACGCAGTACCCGAAGTTGCAGTGCGCAGGACGGTGCGGTGGTGGAGTTCCGAAGCCAGAGCAGTTGAAGGACGGCGACGGGACTGACGACCGGACCGGGTGGCCCGCAGTGATCAGGGGCCACCACGAGCAGTACCCAGCAGTGAAGTCAGTGAGCAGCACCTCGGTGAAGGCGTCGGCTGCGGGCGCGCGCACCGGGAAGTTCGGCAGTGGGGTTCCAAGCCAGAGCAGACGCACGACGGGCGACGGGGCTGGCTGCCGGAACGTGGCGCTAGGTCAGGTCACGAGCAGTACAAGCGGTTCGCAGTACCAGCAGTAGGAGAAAGACCAGCAGTACGCAGTCCCCCGCTTTGCAAGTAGTTGACGTCGAGGGATGAACGGAGGAGTTGAAGCGCCATCAGGATCGCCCGGACGTAAGTCTGAGTCCGGGTACCGCAGGACATCGATTGTGAGGTGGTCTCCGGTCAAGCAACCGCGATCCCCGCATTCCCGGCAGCATTTCGGCCGGGTCGGCGGAAACAGACGGCCGGCGCAGCAACAGGGCCGGCAGATGGTGTAGCAGTTCCTTCGGGGCCCTGGTGTCGTACGCGCCAGGGCCCCTCACCTCGTTCCGACCCCTTACTCCACCTGTTTCGCAGTGAGGTGCGATGACAGCAGACGACTCGTTCAGCCGTCTCGACGACGACGGCTACCCCGCCTACACGATGGGCCGGGCCGCAGAGATGCTCGGTACCACCCAGGCCTTCCTCCGCGCCATTGGAGAGGCCCACCTGATCACCCCGCTACGTTCCGAGGGCGGTCACCGCCGCTACTCCCGCGCCCAGCTGCGCATTGCCGCCCGCGCCCGGGAACTCGTCGACCGGGGCACTCCCATTGAGGCCGCCTGTCGGATCGTGATGCTCGAGATCCGACTTGAGGAAGCTCAGCGCGTCAACGCCGAGCACCACTCCCCCGCGCCCGAAGGGCGCCCGCGCAAGGCAGCCTGAGGTGGACGTGCCCGCCGGTCGCGGTGGGCACTCCCGCCCGCGCGTGTCGGAGGTATGACGCACCTTGCTCCCTATGGTGACGGGCCGTTGGGGGCGTGTAGCGTCTGACTCAGCTGTCGTGGTTCGGAAGTCCCCTTTGCCCACGCCTTGGTGTGGGCGTTTTGCTGTGCAGTGCCGCAGGAACCAGGACGATCACCTCCGCCTTCCGCATGGAGCGGAAGGCGTTCATCGACTGGAAGGCATGAGACATGGCTACGGGAACTGTGAAGTGGTTCAACGCTGAAAAGGGCTTCGGCTTCATCGCCCAGGACGGCGGCGGCCCGGACGTCTTCGCCCACTACTCCGCGATCAACTCCTCGGGCTTCCGCGAGCTCCAGGAGGGCCAGGTCGTCACGTTCGACATCACCCAGGGCCAGAAGGGCCCCCAGGCCGAGAACATCAACCCGGCCTAACCCTCCCCACCCCGCCCCGCGCGGCCGCCGCGATCGGCGCTCACGACTGTCCGTACAGCTCGCAGGCGCCCGAACAGCGGACGTCTGCGATGTCCGCGGGAACCGAGGAGTACCGGATCAGGGCCGCGCAGCGTTTGCCGCGCGGCCCTGATCCGCGTCTGGAGCGGGACCGGCCGGTCGGGCCCGTGGCCGGCAGGGCCAGGGCCAGGGCCAGGGCCATGACGGTGAGCCCGTGATTGCGTCAGGACGGTTCGGCCAGGACGTGATCGGCGCGGGCAAGCTCGGAGACGTGAGCGGCCGCCCCTTCCAGGGGCAGGAGAGGCCGCAAGGGGCAAGAGACCGGGGTGCGGTCGTGATCGACTTCCCAGGTGGGCAAGGGTGCCGAGTGAGCACAGGTGGTGGAAACGGCGTAGAGGGTGCCGGAACAGCCCCGGCACACCAGCGAGCCGTGGATCACGCGAGTACCTCCGTTCGAACCGACGCAGCTGCGCCGTCGGCAGGGTGGGCACCCCCTGCCAGGTGCAGCTGTCGCAGCGTGCTTTCCGTCTCACGCCAGAAGTGCTCGGCAGAGACCAGACGCTGCCACAGGGGGTCAGGACGGCAGGGGACGGTGGCGCCGCGGGCCGCCCACTCCTCGGCCAACCGCGCGTACAGGGGTGTGCTCTCGTCCGGGACCTCTCCACCGGCCTGCCCGCCGGCGTGCGCCGGACTACGGGAAGGCCACCTGCGCAGCTGTTCCGGAAGACGGGCAGCGGCTCTGCGCTTGCCACTGCCGGCCTGAGCACTGCGGTCGAGGTATACCCAATGATCATCCGTCACGTTCGTCAAAACGATTCTTCCACCCCGTTGGACACCGTTTCCGGTTGGCCGCAACGGCCCCTCCTCCGCTCCCCTGGAGCGGCCATGTTCGAGCCCGATTACCTCCTGACCAGCCAAGAGCAAATCTATCTCGGCTGGAGTAGACATTGGGCGGTGACGTGGCTATGGTTTCTCTCGTAGCCCAGCGAGACAGCAGGGCCTGGCAGAGACGAACTGCCGGCAGTAGTACACGCAGGACCCGTAGGTGCAGTACGCAGGACGGTGCGGTGGTGGAGTTCCGAAGCCAGGGCTGGTGCAGGACGGCGACGGGACTGACGACCGGACCGGGTGGCCCGCAGTGATCAGGGGCCACCACGAGCAGTACCCAGCAGTGAAGTCATGGAGCAGCACCTCGGTGAAGGCGTCGGCTGCGGGCGCGCGCACCGGGAAGTTCGGCAGTGGGGTTCCAAGCCAGAGCAGACGCACGATGGGCGACGGGGCTGG